>JAHCRE010000016.1 GCA_020148145.1 Patescibacteria group bacterium
CCCACAGGTATTACATCAGAAAGCGCCTCCTCTTCGCTTCTTTTATAAAATCTTTTGATGAACAAAGCTATAATTACTCCGATTATTAAATAAGCAAATAATCTAATACCATAATTTGCTGGTAAATGTTCTAAAATAAGATATAAAACAGCGGGAACAAAAACTATGATTATTAATGATAACCTGAATATAAATTTTAATGTTTTTCTTGGATCTTTCATCGCTCCCATTCTACCAAAAAACCGCCCGAGAGGCGACTTTTTGTTTATACTTAAAATTCGATTTCCTAGACGGATATGGCGATTTTTTCTCGAACCGCTTTCAAAATATGAGGCCTTTCGGTCGCTCGAACCGAGCACTAGCCTGCTCCCCAGTTCAAAAATTATTATAATTCTTGAAAATAAGGAGTATATGGCGATGATGAGAGAGAAATTGTTGGAAATTAAGAAAGTTTGTGGGAATTTGAGGCTGGCTCCTGCGAGAATCTAAAGATAAATTTATTCACTTAGCAAGAAAAAATGCGCCAATTAGCATTAAAACAGCCCCAAGTCCCTTTACTAAACCAATTGACTCTCCAAGGAGAATATAAGCGAATACGGTGGTAAATACTGCACTTAACAAAAAAAATATAGTAGCTGTAGAAGCTCCAGCAAGCTTTATACCTCTGTAGAAAGTAAACAAATAAATAAATCCTAAAATAGCACCTACAAAGACTAAAGCTAAGTTAGTGGTTAAAGGTGTAAATGTTGCTTTTCCCAAAAAAGGAGTAATAAACCCGAACAAAAGCAGGTTTCCAAAAAATAACCTTAAAGATGAAACGCTATTGGGGGAAACCTCTCTCATCACTTGTTTTGCTAAAGTGTTTGTAAAACCAAAAATGATTACCAATAAAATCAAGAGTAAATCTCCTATATTCGGTATATCAAACCTACCCCCAGTAACCAGTAAAAAGGTTCCTATTAACATTATCAAAAAAGCAATATAATCTTTTTTCTCTATCTTTTCTCTTAATAGAAAATAGGCAAAAGGAATTGTAGTCAACCCTGTTAGTTTTAATAAAAAACCAGCATTGATTGCTGTGGTAAAGGATTGTCCGACAAACATCAAAATCCTACCAGTAAAGGTGGCAAGCGCTCCCAAGATGAATATTTTAATCCAATTCCTCTTTGATATATTTTTAAGATAAGAAAAATTAAATAAGCAATAGAGAATACTAAAGATAAAAAAGAAAACTCCTGTAGATACTACAAGAGGTAAAGATTTCAAGCCGAGATTTAGTAGATACTTTACCAAAACCACAAATAAACCATAAGAAAATGAGGCTAAAGTTAGATAGAAAATTGCAGATTTTTTCATTTCCTTTTCAAAGTTTTTTTAATTGAGGCTAATACCCACTCTCCTCTTAATTTCTCTTTCATAGATTCAATCTCTCGGAAAGAAAACCAGTGAGTATTAAGTAATTCTTCTTTGGGGAATTTTAACTCTCCTCCGACTATTTTAGCCCTGAAAGAGTGTTTTACAGCATTTTCTCCTGCCTCTTGAAATATATCTATCTTATCTATTAACTCAATATCAAATCCAGTTTCTTCTTTTGCTTCTTTAATAGCTGTTGCCTCAATTGAATCACCTTTCTCTACTCTTCCTGCAGGAAGATTCCATTCGCCGTAGCATTTTGGTTGTTTTTCTTGAACTAATAGGAATTTTCCGTCTTTCTCAATAACTACTCCTGCCACAACATATATTTTGAGTAAATCTTCCATAATATTTTCTTATTCTAACAAAAATCCGCCTTTCTGGCGATAAATTAGAATAGATGATAACTTTATCCCCAGTTCAAAAATTATTATAATTCTTGAGAATAAGGAGTATATGGCGATGATGAAGGAAAAAATAGCGGAAATTAAGAGGGTTTATGAGGGTTTGAATTTATCACTTTCGCGAGTTGGGCGATGTTAGAACTCTATCAGCTCAGGAACGAAAGAAGAACAATTCCAACAACTGTAAGAATAATTCCAAAAATCTGTTGTTTTTTAATTGGGTCTTTAAAGATTAAAAATGATAAAACCACAAAAAGAGTCGGATAAGAGCCTGCAATTGGTGCAACTATAGCAGTTAACTCTTTGCTGATGGCGAAATTAAAGCTGAAATCCCCAATTCTTAAAATAACTACTGCCATAATAAGTGGCAGTAAGGCTCTTTTATAAGTTGGCTTTTTTAGTTCAATTTTACGGATTCTCATAAATAAATAAACCAGAGGGAAAAGAGCGAAAGAAATATATGATGGCCAAAACCAACCTATCTTTTTAACTGGAATTTTAATAAAGGTAAAATATATTCCCCAAATAATCATTGTTGCGATGGCTAATAGAATACCTCTGTTAAGAGTGAATTTCCTTTTTTTAAGTTCTGTAAAATCTAATGATGAAATGATTGCCCCCAGAAAAATAATTAATATAGATAATATCTGATAGCTTGTAATGGTTTCTTTTAGAAAAATAACAGAAAACACCACCACAAGAGCAGAAAATGAGGCTGCTATAGGGCCGACAAGAGAAGGATGAGTAATCCTTAAGGCTTCATTATAGGTTAAAAAACTAGTTACAAAAATTAAAGCAAGAATAATATTTAAAAAGAAAATGTCAAGGGTTAATCCCTGAATTTGATCTAACGAAAAGGGTATATAAAAACTACAAAAGATTAGTCCTAATAATAAGGTCCAGAAAGTGGTTGAATATGCACCGAGCTTTCTGGTGGTAATAGTTCCGAAAATATCTCCGGTACTCCACGCGAAATAAGAAAGTAAGGCAAAAATAATAGCTAACATATTTTTCTATTCTAACAAAAATCCGCCTTTCTGGCGATAAATTAGAATAGATGATAACTTTATCCCCAGTTCAAAAATTATTATAATTCTTGAAAATAAGAGGTATATGGCGATGATGAAGGAGAAATTGCTGGAAATTAAGAGGTTTTATAGAAATTTGAACCTATCTCCGTTGACAGAACGGTGTTAAAATTCACATCAGAATGAAATCAAAGAAATGCCTGGAATTTTTTCAAAATCCTTTTTGTTTTTTGTCACGATTTGAGATATTCCTAAATCCTGCATATGCGCATGGTGAAAAGCATCTCTTGGACGAAGATTGAATTGCTTAATATTACTAACTGCTTTTTTTGCGCCACTTACTGGGTCGCTAAATTGTATTAGACGAAACGGAGATGAAGGTTCAACAATTTCTTTTAATACATTCTCAAACTTGTCGGCATAATAATTAAAAGGAAAGGTTTTCTGGGTTTGTTGTTGATAAGTCTCGTAAATTTTCATTAAAGTTTCATCTAGCCCGAGGTTTGATATATACATAATAATTTTAGACGCAACCAAATAAAAGAAAAGTTGCCTACTCGTTTTATAATTGGAATGGTTCTTAACAAAGTAAGCAACTAAAAAATTAGCATCAAGATAGACGGGGCCACTAATAGATTGAATACTTATATGACTCATATATGTTTATATCCTGCTTAAAATCAAAAATGCCAGCGGTATTAATCAATAATCGTTGTTCCGTCAGAGATAAAGAGAAAAATTTTTCCTTCCCGACTAAAGAAGTCCATTCTGAAAGTGCGGACTCATAGTGAGACCTTAACTCTTCTCCAACAAAAGATCCCTGAAATATTCGTATGTTTGTTCCTGAAAGCTGGGGAGACAGATTCATGGTCCCCATCTCTATTCCATTGAAAATATTAAGTTTTGGTCTAGTAAGTGTATCTTGCATATTTAAAAAACTTAAAATTGACTTAAAATATTCATTGTCTCTTTATAATATTTCAAAAAATCACTGGCAAGATCAGTGGGTATAATGTTTTTATCAAAATGAACATTTAAATGTAATATACTTTGTAATGGATTGCCACTTGGCATTAATTGAAGGTCAAATCTTATATTATTCTTTTTTGAAATTACCCGAACCCCGCTCTCTAGAATTTTACTACCGGAAAGAGTTTTCAAAATACGATCGCCGAGAAGATGCTTTGGTTGAAGTGGTTTTTCTGTAGAAAATAAAATATCATAGTTATAACCATATGCCGTTAAAGAATCTCTGGGTGCAAATTTTTCAAAAATCTTTTTAAAATCTTCTACAAGTTTTGATTCCGAAAGATCTTTCCCGCTTTTATCAGAAACTCTTATTCTTTGTGTCTCAAATATTATCTCTTTACCCAACGGAGGGAAAGCGAAAACTTTTGTTCCTCCCGGAATTTCTATAACGACGGGGTTTTTAATATCTTCTTCCGATAAACCAAGAGCCTCCCCAATTTCTTTGGTATTAGGTAAAGTTTCTAGTTGTTGATTGAATAAAACTGTGATATTCAGGAGTTTTATAGAAGTGGACTTTATCATACAATTATATATTAGCAAAGACACAAAAGAAAAACAATGCTAATGTTTTAACTTTATCTAAAGAACTAATAAATAATAAAGATTGCCCAGCGATGGGCTTTTTGATTTGGGTAAACAATTCGGCTTTTTCGGGAAAGTGGAATATTTACCAAGTAGCCAATCATACAAATCGTAGGGCGTCGCTATCCGAGGCTATTTTGACTGTTTTGATTTGAAAAAAAAGATTTTGGGTTCTAATTTTTGACTTTTCTTTTTCCTTTAATAGTTATTCTTTTAATCATTTAAGCGTCTCTGCCCTATTTTTACCTCTTGCTCTATCCTTTTATCCGCCAAAACATTTATTTTTTTTAGTTTTTTTGTATTTTTTAAAGGTTATTTAAAAATCATTGATTGAACAGTTTTTGTTTTTCTTTAAAAAATCTTTCTTCAGAAAGGAAACAATCATATAAGCTTATTTTTCCTTCTGTGCTAATTAATGGTAATTCTGACAATGTATTACTGGAAAAACAATAAAAAGGAGTATTAATAGGAGAATTAATAGAGGGATAAGAGATAAGTGTCTCATTGGTCAAGATATCCTTGACCCGCTTCGTTGTCCCACAATTATAATAAAGAAGGCAGGTGTGTAATTTTTTGTTGTAAGTATATTCATAGGAACACCCGATTTTTTCTCCTTGCTCTCCAACGATCTTTTCTCCCTCCTCTCTACATTTCTGTTTCATGGAAAACAAAAAGTCAGTTTCTTTTTTCTCAACTTGTAATTCCAGATAATCTTTCAAAACTCCTCTAACGTCAGTAATAATAAAACCTGCTATAGTTAAAATACCCGCAATCAGAATTATAGCTTCTTTGTGACGATTAAGAAAACTCCATATCTTTTGAATAACTTCGTTCATTACTCCATTTTATCAAAAAACCGCCTTCTTGGCGATTTTTTATCGGAGCTCCGGCGGCAGGGCTCGAACCCTTAGGCTTCTATTTCCAGTTTGGGCTTTAAAACTGATTACATAATTTATAAATATCTCCTGCGTCGCTCCGCTCCCTCTCGCTTCGCTCGAGCGCCCCTTCGGGGCTTCGCTTCGCTCCTTGAAACCTTGCGGTTTCAATACTTCCACTACGGGAAAACACCCAGTTTTCCCGACCCTTTTCTGACAGGCGATATTTAAAATTGATTACACAGTTTGTAAATATCTCCTGCGCCCATCACTATTACTACTTCCCCACCTTTTAGGTGCTTTTTCAAATAATTAGCTGCTTTTTCAATTGAGGGAAGACAAATTGCCCATTTTTTATTAATTGCTTTAACTAATTTTTTTGAAGAAACCTGTCCTTTTATTTTCTTTTTTTCTCGGCCAGCTACATCGTAGATATCGGTGATAATTAATTTATCAATTGGAGCTGCTTTAAGAACTTTTACAAAATCATCAAATAAATAATATGTTCTTTGATATTGATGGGGTTGAAAAACAACCCAGATTTTTTTTCTTTTAAATTTTTCTCTAGCCGCTTTTAAAGTAACTCTGACGTTTGTTGGATGGTGAGCATAATCCGAAATTAAAGTAAAGGGCTTAGTTTTAATGATTTCAAATCGACGCCAAGAACCCTCATATTCTGAAAGGGCTAAAAATGTAATTTTATCTGGAATTTTTAAAACTCTGGCAACTGCCAAAGCGGCCAAGGCGTTAGAAATATTGTGTTTTCCTGGAATTTTTAAAATTCTTTTTATTTTTTTTGCCTCATTTTGCCTCAACGAATAATGTAATACATTTCCCACGATCGTAGAAAATGTACTACGCATAGATTTTAATAATAATAACTTGGTGGTATTGGGATCGTCTTTATTGGCTATTAACACTCCGTCTTTGGGAAGATGTAAAATATATTTTTTATAGGTTTTCAAAATATGATTTAGATTTTTGTAATAATCTAAGTGTTCTCTTTCAATATTCGTTAAAACAATGATTTTTGGCCAATAATTTAAAAAAGAGGCCTGCCATTCATCAGCTTCAATAACTAAATATTTTGATTTCCCAAACCTGAAATTACCCACTGTTCCCACACGGGAACTCCCAAATTCTCTCAATTTAGTTCCTAAAATTACAGTTGGATCAAGACCAGCTCTGATTAGAATCAGGGCAATCATTGTACAAGTAGTGCTTTTTCCATGGCTCCCAGAAATGGCAATAGTTTGGTATTTTTTAGTTAATTCGCCCAAAGCCTGAGGGTAGCTTTGAAGTTTTATTTTTCTTTTTTTTGCCTCTTTGAATTCAGGATTATCTGACTGGACAGCTGGAGTATAAATTACTAAATTAATGCCTCTGGAAAGATTTTTTGCGTGATGTTTTCCAATAAAAATTTTCGCTCCTTTATTTTTAAGGATTTCAGTAATTTCAGATGAGACCAAATCTGAGCCAGATACTTCCCAGCCCTTTTTAAGATAATATTGAGATAGGGCTGAGACTCCAATACCGCCAATGCCAATGAAATGGATTTTCATAATACAGGTTTACCTAATTGGGTTGATTCTAAAATTGTATACTCTGACCCTCCTCTTTTTAGAAAACTTTCCATCACCTCGATTGAGAAAACTTCAAAACTTAAAGAAAGATCAATATCAACTTCTGGTCTTTCTTCGGGTTCAATTTTTCTGAATTCCCATTGCCTGATTCTTCCTAAAGTGATGTGGGGTGAAAATGGCCGGGTTTCCTTCCGATGTTTTGAACCAGCTGAGGCTGACAAGGCATTTTCTAAATCATTTTTGAGTTTAGTTAATTTTTTTGATTTTTCTCCTTTAACCCAGACCATTCGAGGAGGCATTTTTTTGGGAGGACCATAGCAAATTTTATTTAAATTTATAGAAAATGGCTCATTTTTTTGAACCACTTCCTTTGTAATTTTGCAAATTTCAAAAACTTCTTCATCTGAAATATAGCCCAAAAAAATCAAAGTAATATGCAGATTTTCTAATTTTGTCCATCTTGTCGGCAATTCTGGCCATTTTTCCTGAAAATCAGTTAATTTTCTTTTGATATTTTCTGGTAGATTTACGGCAATAAAAACTCGGTGGCGCATAAAATTATAATATCATATCTATAAATGATTGACAAAAATTGTTAGGCTTGCTATTTTTGAATAAAATTTCTGAAAAGGCTATAATATAAACGATGAAAGAAGCATTATTATATAAAAAATTAAAAGGCAAAAAAGTCCAGTGTCGGAATTGCCCCCACTTTTGTGTTATTTTGCCAAAAAATCGAGGTATTTGCGGAGTTAGAGAAAATATAGATGGCAAACTTTACTCTCTTGTTTATGGAAAGGCTATTGCCTGTCATATTGATCCAATTGAAAAAAAGCCATTTTTCCATTTCTTACCAGCCAGTTATTCTTTATCAATCGCCACGGTTGGGTGTTCATTTTCCTGCAAAAACTGCCAGAACTGGGATATTTCCCAGGGCCCAAAGCCAGATAAAAAAATTTTAGGGGAAGATTTGTCTCCAAAAGAGATAGTTAATCTTACTTTGAAAAATAATTTACCAAGTATTTCCTATACCTATACTGAACCAACAATTTTTTTGGAGTATGCGATAGAGACAATGAAATTAGCCAAAAAGAAAGGTCTAAAAAATACCTGGGTGAGTAATGGTTTTATGAACGAGGAATCAGCTAAATTAATAATCCCCTATCTCGATGCAAACAATATTGATATTAAGAGTTTTTCTGATGAATTTTATCGGGAGAATTGTGGAGGCAGGCTTCAACCTGTTTTAGATACAGCCAAACTAATGAAAAAATCAGGTATCTGGGTAGAAATTACCACTCTGGCTATTCCCACTCTAAGTGATTCTGAAGAAACATTTAAAAAAATTGCCAAATTTATTTATGAAGAATTGGGCTCAGAAACTCCCTGGCATGTTACCCAATTTTCTGGAGCAATTTCCTGGAAACTGAGAGATATACCTAATACTCCAGTCGAAACTTTAAAAAAGGCTTACAAAATCGGCAAAGATGCAGGTTTAAAATATGTTTATACTGGCAATGTTCCTGGCCTTCCCTCAGAAGACACTTTTTGCCCAAAATGTAATGCCCTGGTAATCGATCGAACAAATTATATTATTCATCGCTACGACAAAAATAGTAAATGCCCCAAATGCGGTGGAGATTTAGATTTAATTTTAAAGTAATATGGCCTTAACTTTTGCCTCAATCTGTCCTCATCCACCAATAATTATTCCGACAATTGGAAGGCCAGTCGATTTGAAGTTGGTCTCAAAAACAATTGAAGGAATGGAAAAGTTGACTGAAAAATTTACAGAGGCCCGTCCTCTGACAATTTTGGTAATCTCTCCTCATGGCCCGGTTGATTCTGATAATTTCACAATCTCTAATTCCCCTACCCTGGTTGGACATTTTTATCATTTTGGCGATTTCGCTACCGAACTTATTTTCAAAAATGACCAAAATTTAATTGAAAAAATCGAAAAAGAGTCAAAAAACAAAAAAATTTCTCTAAAATCAGTAAATATCAAAGAAATCGACCACGGGGCTTTAGTGCCCCTTTATTATTTAACAAAAGGGCTTCCTAATGTAAAAGTAGTTCCCTTAACTTTTTCTTATTTGGATTTAGGAGCTCATTTTGAATTTGGAAAAATTCTCCAAAAAGTAGTTACCAGAGAACAGTTCTCTGGTAACTGTGGAATTATTGCCTCTGGTGATTTATCTCACAGATTAATGCCTAATGCCCCAGGTGGTTTTTCTCCTCGAGGAAAAGAATTCGATGAAAAATTAATTGAACTTTTGAAGAAAAAAGATGTGAGAGGAATTTTAAATATGCCCTCTGATTTAGTTGAAGAAGCTGGTGAATGTGGCTACCGCTCAATAATAATTTTGCTCGGCGCTCTAAACGGACTAGATTGGCAGCCAGAAATTCTATCTTATGAGGCTCCATTTGGAGTAGGATATTTAGTAGCTAATTTTAAATTATAATTCTCTAATCTTTTCGGCTATTTTCTCAACAACTGAGATTTCAGAAATTGGTGAATCTATTGTATCTGTAGCAATAAATTTTTCGACTTTTTTAGAAATAGTTTTAATGGCTTCTTCTTTTAAAACATGTAAAACGGCACAATAAATTCTTTTAGCTCCGGCTTTTTTTGCTATATCAATTGCCTTTAACGCTGTTGTACCTGAACTAACAATATCATCGACAATTATTAAATCCCTATTTTTAAAATCCAATCTACTCTTGAAAGTTATTTTCCCTGTTTTTAAATCTCGGTGTTTTTCAAAAACAAAATTTTTAGTTCCTAATATCTTGGAAATAACTTTTATTTCCTTAGTTATCCCAAAATCAGCCCCCACTACTATTGGATTTTTAAAATTAAGACTTTTAAAATATTGACCAATAACTCCAAATCCATTGATGTTATAAGCTGGCATTTTTGTCAAAGAAATTCTTTCTTTTCCCCTATTGGCGTGGCTAGAAACTGTAAAAAATCTGCTTGCTCCGGCTTTTCTTATCAATTCTAAAACATATTTTGCTGAAAAAGGCTCCCCTTTTCTGAAAGTTTTATCTTGTCTGGTATAAACAAAATAAGGCATTAAAACATCAATTTTTTTCACTCCAAGAGATTCTAAATTTTTTATTGTCAATAAGATTTCAATTAGATAACGATTCGGATCGATTGGCAATTTCATTCTCTCAGCAAGGATAACATGATTATTAACAAAAGGCTGGATTCTCGGACAGACTTCACCATCAGGAAAAATCCTTTTTTCAAAAAAGATAAATTTCACTTTAAGGCACTTCGCCAATTTTTTTGAAAAATTATCAGATCCTAAAATAATCATTTTAATTTTTATATAATAACAAAGTTATTGAATTATGAAAACAGAAGAAAAAATCTTAAAACAAGTTGAAATTCTCTTATCAAAAGAGCCAAGGCTGATAGAGATTAGCCAATTCAAAAAAATTATTTTTGCTGGTGATACTCATGGGGATTTAGAGATTTCTAAAAAGGTTATTTCAGATTATTTAAAACCAGAAAATATTATAGTTTTTCTGGGAGATTATGTTGACCGGGGGCCTTTTTCAAAAAAAACTTTAGATTTTTTGTTAGAAACAAAAGTTAAAAATCCAAATCAAATTTATTTGCTTCAAGGAAATCACGAAGGCCATCATATTTTAAAATTCTCTCCAGCTGATTTTTGGGAAAGATTAGATAAAAAGGAATATCAAAAATATTCTTCAGTAGTAGAAAAATTTCCCTTAGCAGTAATAACAAAAGATATCATTGCTTTGCACGGAGCCTTGCCAGATGTAAAGTCCATAAAAGAGATAAACCAGATAAAATTAGGAAGTGAGGAATGGCTTCAGATTACCTGGGGAGATTTTTCTGAGGTCAAAGGAGAATATTTAGGAAAGGATCCTTTTACCGGTCGTCCCCAATTTGGCAGAGATTATTTTTTAAAATTAATGAAAAGATTTAAGAAAAAAGTTTTAATTAGGTCCCATCAACCAGATACTCCTCAGTTTATATTTGATGATAGATGCCTAACCATTTTTACCTCCTCAGCTTATCCCCGAGAAAGAACCATTGCCATTTTAGATTTCAAAAAGACTACAACCCACCCACCACCCTCCCGCCCTCGGCGGGCCCCTATAAAAACTGCCAAAGATTTAGAAATCATAAAAATCTAATGTAACACAAATTCTACGATCGTAGAAAACGTGTGACGAAGGTGATTAGAAGAATTTGCTAAAATAATTCATCAAAAATTCGATACAAAGGTCGATTATTTATATTATTACTCCAAATAAAATCATTAAATGTAAAAATGGTGGAATATAAATGGCTTTCGCCAAAAATTAAAAGAACCCAAGCGATAGTAAAACCGATGCTAAGGATGCTTGAGAGAGAGGGAAAGAACCTCAGAGTTCTGGATGCAGGATGCGGAGATGGGACGGTTTCAGAAGTAATAGTGAGATCGGGATACCAGGTTTGGGGAATTGATACAAATCCAGAGGTGCTTAAAGAAGCTCAAAAAAGAGGAGTAAAAATTTTTGAAGGAGAGTTAGAGAAAGAGCTTCCTTTTGAAAATGAATCCTTTGATGCGGTTTGGTGTTTAAGAGTTCTTGAACATATTTACCATACTGAGCATTTCTTAAAAGAATGTCACCGAGTATTAAAACAAAAAGGGGAGTTGATTGTTACTGCCCAAAATATGACCTCTTTGACTAATCGGATAAGGATTCTTTTTGGAGCTTATCCCCTTTGGGTTGCTCCGAGTGAAAACTATCCCTATAAAAACCATTCTCGATTTGCTGACCATATGAGATGCTTTACTAAATCTACCCTTGAAGAAGTTTTAAAAAAAGCTGGTTTTAAGGTTGAGAGAATTACGGCTGATTTTATTTGTTTTAATCCTGGCCAATATAATTCTCCTCCCTGGTCAGGATTTTTGGGAAAAATTTGCCCCAGTTTGGGAAAAATTTGCCCCAGTTTGGGAGAAACTTTAATTGCTAAGGCAAGAAAAATATAGATGCTGAAAATTAAGGAAATTAAAACGAAATTGTTTGTTAAAAAATTATGAATCCACATATTTCTCTTGCTAAATTGGCGGTTGAAACTTATATCAAGGAAGGGAAAATAATTTCTCCGCCTGATGATTTGCCAGCAGAATTTTTTAAAAAAAAGGCAGGAACTTTTGTGACCATTGAGAAAAGTGGAGATTTAAGGGGTTGTATTGGGACTTATTTGCCTCTTCGGCAGAATATTGCTGAAGAAATAATCAAAAATGCCATTGCGGCAGCTACTGAAGATTATCGATTTGGGCTAATCAAAGAAGAAGAGCTTCTCCACCTCTCTTTTACTGTTTACATTTTAAATGAACCGGAATTGGTTAAAAATACTTCTGAGTTAGATTCAAAGAAATATGGAATAATTGTCAAAACCGTACCTATTACCAAGTCGAATGGTACTGATGTAGTTTTTAATGGTCATGTTCCTCACAAGAGCGGACTTTTACTTCCTGATTTAGATGGCGTGGATACTGTAGAAAAACAAATTTCTATTGCCTGCCAAAAAGGGGGAATTGATCCGAAATCTGAGAAAATTTTAATTTATAAATTTACAGTAGAGAAATATCAATAAATTGTAGTCAATAAAAAGAGCGGCTTTTGGGGCCGCTTAGATTGATATTTTTTTGGCCTTAGTCTATTCTTTTCTCGAATATCTCAATCCCCACTCATTCTCCTCCACTGTCAATGGCGTGCATATGTATGGCTGCTCTTAAGGCATATACTACAGCAGTTAAGGCTGAGTGAAACAAAATTCCCATTAGTGAGTAAAGAGGCCCGCCTAAGATAACCCCTATCAAGATGTATACATTGTAGATATTTCTTCTGCCAGCAATTCTCCTGAAAGCACGCTCGAACCTTCCATAAACATCCAAGCTTACGCCCATGGCTCTACTGAACTGGTCATAGCAAAACCTATAGAATGCAATGAATGTGATAGAAATGGCAGCAAATGTAATGGGTAGCAAGCCTTCACTTTGGCTTAAGAACAAGGCAAGTGCTACTAGCCATGAAAATTCGTACAACATATCAAATGGATGCTCCATAAGCCCAAGTTTTGTTGAGCACCAACGTATCCTAGCCAGCTTCCCATCTAAACCGTCCATGATGCCAACCGCAAACGTCAACAGCGCCCCGAGCCCTAGAAATCCAGAGAAGAAAAGGTACGTTGTAAACCAGGCAAGGATGTTTGTGGCAATGGTTAATCTATTAGGGGTTATGAACGACCAGTCAGATATGTAGTAGAGGATGGCGTTCTCTATCGGTCGATTAAAGTAATGGGCAACAAAATCTGAAGCGCCGCGCTTCTTCTGTGAATTTTCAATAATCAATCTCTTGGCACGGTCAAGATCCAGCTTGGTATCTATGTCCGCCCATAGATGCTTGCTTACATCAACTACTTGGGCATCTCCGTTCTGGCCCGCGATTCGAACGCAGTCCGCTAGCTCCGAAGCCCCTTCTTTCATGGCTTGTTTGGCGTACTCAAAAACCTTGGTTGAACAAAGGAAAAATCCAGTGTCAATGGCAACATTTGATTGGTTAATCTTTTTGCCTATGTCAAGGATTGTACCCCCTCGCTCAAGCACCTTGGTGTCTTCCCCTGATACTTTGTCGACGGCCAAAACAATGGTACTCTCAAACTTGCTATTGATGAGCCTTTTCAGGATTCCTGAGTCGAAGATGTGATCACCCATACAAAGTAGAAAATTCTGCTGGAAGAGTCCTTGTGCGACCAGAAGAGAATAGAGGTTGCCTTTCCGCCAGTGTTCAACATTTATATATCGAATTTGGAGACCTGCATAATTCTCGCCAATCTGTTGACGAACCATATCTGCTTTATACCCAACGGCTATCCATACATTTTTTATTCCCGCTTCCTTTAGGCCGTGAAGAACCCTTCCTATAAGAGGCATACCAGCAACTTGAAGGAGAGGTTTTGAGCGGGCATATTTTCTCAGTCTGCTCCCTTCTCCTGCAGCTAACACTAAGGCGGGAATTGAGTTGTTTTTCTTAACTCTTCTCATTCTGCTTTCTCCTCTTGTTTGTCAATGAACTATTTCTAATACAACAATAGCAAACAACCTTAAAAAAGTCAAGTATTTAGGAATTAAAAAGAGCGGCTCTTTGAGCCGCTTTCTTGTTTTTTGGTTTTGTCTTTTTCTTTCTGAAAATTCTCAAGTTTCACTTAGTGTTTAAAACATTTTTTCCCGGATCTTTCATCGCTTTCTCAACTATGTTAACGCTCGTTTAACGATTTCTCGGGCTACGATAATGCCTGAAACTGAAGCCTGAATCAGACCTCTAGTGACACCTGCACCGTCTCCGATTGCGAAGAGATTGCTAATTTTAGTTTCTAAGTGGTTGCTGAGCTCTAAGCGAGCGGTGTAAAACTTTACTTCGACGCCATATAAGAGGGTATCTTTAGAATTTAACCCTGGCGCAATGTGGTCTAATACTTGAAGCATCTCACGTATGTCAGCTAAGTAGCGATACGGCAGAACGAAACTAAGGTCACCTGGTGTGGCATTTTTGAGTGTGGGCACAACTAAACTGCGGTTAATTCTTGCTTCGGTACTACGTCTTCCAGCTTCTAAATCGCCTAGACGTTGAATAATTATGCCACCGCTTAAGAGGTTTGTGAGTCTGGCGATATATTTGCCGTAAGCGATTGGCTCGTGGAATGGCTCTGTAAACCTTGTGCTAACTAATATGGCAAAGTTTGTGTTCTCTGTTTTATGTTCAGTGTAGCCTTGCCCGTTGACTGTTATGATACCTTCGTATGATTCGGTTATGACTTCGCCTCTAGGACAGACACAGAATGTGCGTACGCGGTCGTCGAACGATTTAGAGAAATACACAAATTTAGGTTCGTACAAGACTTCGGTTAATTCATCCATGACCGAAGCTAAAACCTCGACTCGCACACCAATATCAACTGGGTTGTTAAGTGCTTTGAGACCAACTGTCTGGGCTTCGGTTGTGAGCCATTCGGCTCCGCTTCTGCCGGGCGCAACAATAACGTATTTGCTTCGAACCTTCTCACCTTTTATGGTTTCCACACCTTCAACCTTACCGTTCTCGACCAGTAGACGTTTAACTGCTCTACTTGTCTGGATTTTTACCCTCTCTTTTAAGTGACGGTGCATATTACGTAGGACCCGGGCGCATTGTTCTGTACCCATGTGGCGGATTTTTTGTTGTATGAGTTTGAATCCAACGAACGCGGCTTTGTGCTTGATTTCCTCTACTTTGTCTTGGTCTGTTCCATAAACATGTTCGGGTGCACCGAATTGACAGTAGATGCTGTCAACATAATCGATGTAGTTAGCTAATTCCTCTTTAGTTATGTAGTCGGTTAGCCAGCCGCCAACCTCGGTTGAGAGATCAAGTTTGCCGTCACTAAAGGCGCCAGCTCCTCCCCAGCCCTGCAATAGCGTGCAAGGGCTACAATTGACGCATTCGAGGCCTCGGCTAGCTGGACATTTGCGCTTTTCTAAGTCGGGTCCCTTATCAAGCATGAGGATTCTTAGCTGTGTGTTTTCGTTTTTAGTGAGTTCCAGCGCGGAGAATATACCAGCAGGGCCTGCACCTACAATGATGACATCATAAGGTTGAGACAAAACAAATTCCACCTCCTTGTCATTTTCTATTCCTCTTTTCTCTCTTTCTTTCTTTTACCTGTTTTTTTATCTCTTTTATCCTTTCCTGGATTACTCTCGGGTCATAGCTTTCTTTTTGGCTAAAGCGATTAGCTCTTTTCATCCCAACTATCACCTCACTCCACCTAATTTAAAACGAACCGTTTCTAATATAGCAAATAGTTCTAAAATGTCAATAATTTTACACTTTTTCTAACAAGTCCTGGCAAAACTCTCTCATCTTTTCAAGCTCTGCTATCCCCTCTTTTGTTGTTCTATATGCTTTCTTTCCCTTATATTTTTCTCTTCTAATATATCCTTGATTTCTAAGACGATATAACACTCTGGAGGTTAAGAATTTTCCGGGCAAAAATCCGAATTTTTCAAAAATTAATCTCCGAACCTCATCATTAGAGATTTCTTGCTCTTTACCTAAGATTAGAATATAAATCCAGAGATTATTTTCAGTATTTGATTTTTTAAATCTTTCGAAGGGTTCCATAGTGGTGATTCAAGTTTAGTCGCTCGCCCTCTCCAGTCTCCGACTGGCGCTCGGCCTTCGGCCTCGCTTCGGGCTCGCTCTTTAAAAACCCACGGTTTTTAATATTTTCCTACACGGGAGAACCGGAAGGTTCTCCCAGACGGGGCTTTCCGACTCAACCCGCTTCGCAGGCTTCGCGGAGAAGCCTCGCGTCTTGACCGACCCCTCTCCGATTTGGGTTATCTTTATTAAATTATTACCGTTCTCTTTTCTCTAAAATAAATTCTTCGACCATTTCTCTTGCTTTTTCATCAGTAAATTGTTGAGGGGGTGATTTCATAAAATAGGCTGAGGCTGAGATTAATGGTCCCCCTATTTCTCTATCCAAGGCTAATTTTGCTAATCTTATAGCATCAATTACGCAACCTGCCGAATTTGACGAATCTTCAACATTTAAACGAAGCTCAAGGCCCATGGGTATATCTCCAAATTGTCTTCCTTCTATTCTAATAAAAGCAATTTTTTTATCTTTTAACCAGGGAACATAGTCAGAAGGCCCAATATGTAAATTGTCATAACTTAATCTTTTTGAAAGCTGCGATTCAACACTTTCTGTTTTTGAAATTTTCTTTGATTTAAGCCTTTCCCGAGAAAGCATATTCAAGAAATCAGTGTTTCCACCTACATTTAATTGATAAGATTTATCTATTTTTACTCCCCTTTTAGAGCAAAGATGCGATAGGACCCGATGGACAATTGTTGCTCCAATTTGGCTTTTTATATCATCTCCAATAATTGGTAAGTTTTTCTTTTTAAATTTTTCTGCCCACTTAATATCGGAAGCAATAAAAACTGGCATACAATTAATAAAAGCGCAATTAGCTTTAAGGGCTTCTCTTGCATAGAATCTTGCTGCTTTTTCTGAACCGACTGGGACATAATTGATTAAAATTTCAGCCCCCGACCTTTTCAATTCTTTAGCTACATTTGTTGGTTTTTCCTTTTTGGGCACGAATATTTTTTCTTCGGGATAATCTTTTAAATGTTTAGCCACTCCATCTAAAATTGGACCCATTTTTACAATTAGTCTTAAATTTGGTATTTTAGAATAAAAGACCTTTGTACAATTTGGTTTGGCAAATATTGCTTCAGAGAGGTCTTTCCCAACCTTTCTTTTATCAATATCAAAAGCAGCCACCAGCCTTATATCAGAGACTTTGTATTTCCCAACAAGATTATGCATAAGACCAGGAATTAGTTTATCATCACTGGTAACGCCTTTGTAATGAAAAATACCCTGAATTAAAGCTGAGGCACAGTTCCCTATTCCTACAATAGCAATCTTAATATTTTTTCTCATACTATTATTATTTTACCGTGGTAAAATAGTATGTCAAGTGAAAAACTATGTTACCTTTTGAACGCCTTAAAAAATATAATACTAAAGGAAATCTCTGGATTTATATTCTTTCTTTTTTAAAAGAAAGAAAAATTTATGGCTGGGAGGTCCAGTCTTTAATTAAAAGAGAATTTAATTTTAAACCAGGCCTAATTACACCTTACCGGGTTCTTTATAGATTGGAAAAAAATGGCTTTGTAAAAAGTAAAATGAGAGAAAAAAGAAGAATTTATGAAATTACCGAGAAAGGGAAAGAAGAACTAAAAAAGGCAAAGATTTTTTATCAAGAACTTTTAAAGAAAATAAAATGATTAATCAAAAAATCGCTAAAATATTATATAAGATAGAAGAATTATTAACTATAAAGGGAGTGGCTTATAAACCAAAAGCTTACAGAAAAGCCGCTAAAGTTTTAGAAAGTTTGGAAAAAAATATTTCTGAGGTTTATCAAAAGGAAAAGATTAAAGGCCTTGTTAAGATTCCGGGTGTTGGTAAAAGTATTGCTAAAAAGATTGAGGAATATTTAAAAAAAGGAAAGATTAAGTATTATGAAAAACTCAAAGAGGAGACAGCTATAAGACAAATTGTTACTTATTATTTCGAAACTAAAGATGTAAACCTAGGGCAACTTAAGAGAGATGCCAAAAAAAGAAAAATAGTTTATTCCCGATATACCAGACCAGCAAAGCAACTTTTGGTTCTATCTGGTTCGGTTAAAAAAGCGAAGGAAGCAATTGATAAAGTAGCTGAATGGGCAAAATCAAGAGGGTTAGATTATGCTATTGAAACTGTTTTTAAAAAATGGTTAGAGTTAGATAGATTAAAACCAAAAGAAATTATTAAAAAACCTTATTATCGGGGGGATCCAATGGTATGGTCAGAAACCAGAAAAAAGTGGTATGTGATAGATCAAAGTGGCGATTGGTTAGAATTTGCTGGCAAGGAAAAAGATATAGAATGGAGAGTTATTAAATAATCCTTCGAATTAGAAATAAGAAAATGTTATCATATACCGATCTTAAAAAAGGAGTAAAAATTATTCTGGAAGGAGAGCCTTATGAAATTTTAGAGGCCAGACCCTCAAAGATTGCTCAACGCGAAGTCATTTTAAAAACAAAGGTTAAAAATCTTATTACAGGCTCTGTTTTTTCTAAAAATTTTCACCAAAGAGACACCCTTGAGGAGGCTGAGGTTTTGAAATTTGAGGCAAAATTTCTATATTCGCATCGAGATCGCTATTTTTTCTCTGAAAAGAATAATCCTTCAAAAAGATTTGATTTGGGCCTTGAGCAAATCGGGGATTCTTCTAAATTTTTAAAACCAGGGCAGATTGTTCAAGGTTTGATTTTTAAAGAAAAAATAATTAACATTTCCTTACCAATAAAGATTCAACTAAAAGTTACCCAAGCCCCACCAGGGATTAAAGGAGAAAGAGCTCAGGCCGGAACAAAACAGATCACCTTGGAAACTGGAGCTAAAATAAATGTCCCTATTTTTATTGAAGAGGAAGATATTATTGAAATAAATACTGAAACAGGTGAATATGTGAGGAGACTACAACCCGCCCACCACCCTCCCATCCAGCAAAGCCGGATGGGCCCCATTGAGAAAGAATAAAGAATAAATAATTTATCAAAAAAACTAGCCTAAGAGCTAGTTTTTAATTTTATTTCCTAATTAGGAGTTAGCATAAAAAATGCGACACCTTTATGTGCCGCTTTCAGATTATTTTGTTCAATGGATCACTGATGCGTTATGGGGTCTATTAGGTTTTCGGGCCTGCTATACTCACCAGTATGGTGTTTTGTCAGGATGCGTACAGGAAGAATTAATATAATATTCACATTTTTTGGTAACATCTTCGCCACCATCACATTCTTTAGGAGGTAACCGAGCAAGACTTATGGAGCCTCCTTTAATGAAATCACCCAAACGAGGACACCAATGCCAAAGGATATTCTTGGGAAAAGGCTTCTTAAGCCATCTTAGTTGATCAGCTTTAGATATTTTAACTATTTTTTTCACCCCTTTTTTAAAGGACTGTGTTTTCATAATATAAAAATAGAAAATTTTAGTCAAGAATTAATAAGCCCCGAGAAAAGTCCTCGCCGCGTCTGACGCGGTGAGGACAAGGGCAAGGGTGGATGGTTTAGAGCCAAACTGGTAGGGGTTTGAATAAAAAAGAGCTGAGTATTTTCTCTCAGCTTATTTTAGGCACTATATTCTGAAGTAGATTCTTAAAGTCATGGTCAAATTGTTTTTGGTCGGGAATTTGATAACCCTCTTTAACTAGAACACCACTTACTTTAAAATTTATCTTTTTAAGTTTATCAACGAGAATACTTCTTATCATAAGCTCTTGAATAAACCAAATCGTTTCTGGAGGTTCTTTTTCGCTGTTGATTTCAACACCTTGGATTACACCTAATTCCATTTTCTATCACCCTCTATTTTAAAAAGCTTTTTCTTTATAACAAATATCATAAAATTTGTCAATGAGATAAAGAAATAAAGGCTTGAGAAAAACTCTCGGTTTGTGGGGTGTAAATAAAAAAAGACAGCCTCTTAATTGGACTGCCTTATGACTTCCTCCCCAAGATAGCTATCCGGCAAAGATCTTCAATGAAATCTCTCATTACTTCCAATCTCCTCTGTATTTCTTCTTTAAGGGCTGATTTAAGAAGACTTCTGACTGGAGAAAGAATCTCAGACGTAACGCAGTAGTCAAAGATTAAAAATTCTAAGATCGAGTTCTTTTTCATTATCATCTGCTCCCTGGTAATCTTTTCTGGGTAATCGAGGTAATATTTGACTTTTTCTTCCAACGAATCAGTTCCTTTAGGAATCAAAGGAATTCTAGAGCTCCAATCTTTTATAATTCTATAGATTCCAATTGCCCCAATAGAGTCCATATGATCAAAGACTACTAGAAGGGCTAAACAAAGGTCTTTTTCATCTCTCGGTTCATGCCCGCCTAGGCCTGTTGAATGATTAGCAATAGCATATAGAATCCATTCTTGGTGTTGTACATCCGAAAGCTCATTTTGGAACAATTCATTCAGAATCTTCGCGGAACGAACCGCATGGTTTTCTTCAGATATGGTATAGCCGACGTCATGGAACACAATAGCACATTCTAGTGCATCTAGGAGTTCATTGCTAACCAATGGATTACTATTTCTAAAGAGATTGAAGCTAGAGTAGGCTCGACGGGTATGAGGAAGCCCATGAATTGTTTCTTCTTCGGTTAAGTACCGCTCAACAACCTGCCAAATCTTGGCTCTTAGCCTATCTTTCATTCTTTCTTTTCCCTCCTTTTTCCGTTTATTTTTTTGTTTAGGTGCTTTCCGTATTTCTTCCCTTAATTTCCAGGCATATTAGCCGGGATTAAGAAGAAGGTCTTTTGAGTATTCACTCTTCAGACATTTACATTATAGCAAATAAATTTTAATTTGTCAAGATAAATAAAACCCGAGGAAAGTCCTCGGGTCAATGAATGGGAAATAAAAATAGACTATTTTTTGTAACCGACATCGGGAAGCATTTCAACAATTATTTCTAAAGGAATACCTCTTAAAAGATTGTTGTAACTTCCCTCTATTCTTTGGATAAATGCTGAGCTGGAATGTTTTAGAGGATCATAACCTAAGGCATAGGTGTTATAATGAGGGTCTTCATCAAGATATTTATTAATCTCTTTATCTGAAATATTTCTCATAAAAACTTCTGTCTTAATCACCTTTGAAATCGCTCTATTTAGAGCTATATTAATCATATAAATTCCTGTATAAAATTGATGATTATTTCCTGAAAGAAACTTCAATCTCTGGGATGCCTCTTCTCTTGATTTTGGTTTTTCAAGAATTTGACCTTTAAAATATCCAACTGAATCCATTCCAATTATAATGGCATCAGAATAACTTTTGGCAGCTGCTTCAGCTTTTAATTTTGAAAGAGTTCTTACCAACTTTTCAGGGTTAGCCCTGTCTACTTGAGATTCATCCACATTACTCCTTTTTGTTTCAAAATCAATTCCTAAAAATTCAAATCCCTCCCTACGATATGGAGAGGCTGTAGCTAAAATTATTTTAGTCATGAAAAACTAATAAATTAATGAATTTTTTCTAAGTTTCCATTTAAGACAATAGGTTCCATTGCTTTAATTTCTTCTGTGTAAGGCATTTCCTCAGGAACTGGGTTGAGTATATAAATTGGTTTATTTAAATAGTATGCAACAGCAATTTCGGCAAAAGTATTACCGCCGATATAATTTTTAATTCCCATTCTATCGTAATTTAAAACTAATATAGTATCTCCCCTTTTAACTTCTTTGAAATGTTTTCTTATTAAATTATGTTTCTTCTTAAAATCGGCAACCGTTCTACCACCTTTAAAATCATCCAAATTAACTTTGCCAGTTGCAAAACTCTCTGCCATCTCTGGAAGTAAAACTTTATGTCCACTTCTTTCTAAAATCTTTTTTGCTTCAATCATCTCTTTAGCAAATTTTGCACTAGCACAAATAGTAATAGTCATCAAGAGAGATTTTAACATATTTTTTATTCTGAATCAAAAAATCGCCATCTTGGCGATTTTTTTTAACTGAGTAGAAATGATAAAATAACTCCGAGGTTATTTCAGCTCAAATCAGAATATCACTTCGTCTACTTAGAGCTCAGTCCATTCCTTCTTTTCTTCTTTCCTTTTCTCTCTAAATAACAAGGATGAAATAATTAATATCACTGTAACAAGAAGTAAAATCCAGCAGCTCGAACGGCAGAAGAAACAGTACAAAATAACTAATATAACCGTAGCAAGAAGTAAAATCCATCGCTTCTTTCTCTCTTCTCTTTTCTTTTTAGATAACAAGAATAAGATAACTAATACGACTATAACAAGGAAGGAAAGACGACAGAGGTTTTCGAAGTTAAAGAAACTAACAACTGCTGCTAAAAGTTTCTCTAAGCCTGTTTTGGGCTCCTCTTCTTCTTCGGCTAATTTTTCTTCCTCTTCAGGTTTTTCTTCCTCTTCAGGTTTTTCTTCCTCCTCGGGTTTTGCTTCTTCTTCAACTTCTTCAATAATCTCTTCTTCAACCTCAACCTCTGGAACTTCGGGTGGAGTTGGAGGAGAAATTTTCTCTATCTCTTCTCTTAATGCCTCTGTCCTATCCCCTATTTCTTCCAGTGCCTTTTCTATATCTTCAAGAGAAATTTCCTCTATTACCTCTTCTTCAACACCTTCTTCTTCAGCGCTTCCGGTAGTAAAGGTTAGCTCATCCCCTAAAATCTCAGGTGAACTTTGAGAAACTGCTCGCCAGTAGTAAGTAGTATCAGGAGTTAAACCAGTAATTGTTACTGTATGGAAAGTGACTTTAGTTGGATCCTCAATAGTTGAATTAGCATAGCCATAATTTGGGGCGTCGCCTAAAGTAGGATGAGAAACAATATCATAAATCACCCTGCTGGTAGCTGAAATATTGGTAAGCCAAGTAACAGTAGCTGTATCGGCCTGAACCTCTTCGTTTTCTTCATTAAATATAATTAAACGAGTAGGACCAGGACCACCGGTCATGACAGGACCACCGGGAGTAACTTCACAGGCTGGATCCCCTTCGCAGTCACTATCATCGCAGTCTGCATAACCATCGCAATCGTCATCTAAATCATTGTCACAAATTTCAGTGACAGGCTCATTGTCAGGCACACATTCGTCCCAGAAACCGTCTCCATCGCAAGTTTGGGTACCAACAGCACAAATACCCGATTGGCCAGTATCACATGATTGTGTTTCTTCTGGCTCGCATTCTGGTTGACAATCAGTGTCATCATCGTCAATGTCGCCGTCGCAATCATTATCTATTCCATCATTACATATTTCTTCAGCGCCAGGATTAACTTCTGGATTAGTGTCATCACAATCGTCACCTTCTAAACAATAAATCTCGTCATAAGCATAATAACCATCTCCGTCAGCGTCAGTGCATTCTGGCCCCGGACCTTCTAATTGACATTGACTTGAGCAACCGTCGCCGTCATCAATGTTTCCATCGTCACATTTTTCACCTTCCTCTACTATTCCATTTCCGCATACTGGCTCAACAGTTTCTTCTTCGCATATACAATTAATACAAACCATCCCTTCGTCACAATCTCCATCGCATTCACATTCTTCGCCATCATCTAAAATACCATCGCCACAATAAGGACCAGTTAATTCAACAATTTCACATTCGAGAGAACAATAAGTACAAGTGGACCCATATTCAGGAGTACATTCTTGGCCATTGTTTTCTCCTTCATCACATTCCTCGCCATCATCTAAAACTCCGTCACCACAATAAGGCTCAGGTTCCTCTTCTTGGTAGTTACCAAAATTTATTCCATACTTACAATAATTTTCTATCTCGACAAGGTGACAGCCATTATTTTCAGTGGGATAGGTTTGCTCCCAGCCTTCTTGCTGAACTTCACAGATGGTGTAAGAACCCGGAGATAAATTAGAAAACCTGTACTTACCTCGCTTATTAGTAACAGTGGAATCGCTGAATTGCTCAGGGCCCTCAATAGTAATGGTCCATCCTTGAAGACCTGACTCACAATAATTTTTTACTCCATTACCATTTTTGTCGTTAAATTTCATTCCTGAAATAGCGTAGGTTGGTTCAGATGGACAAAAAGAACATGCTAATGCCTGCGAAGAAAAACTGAACACTGAAAATACAAAGCCACCTACAAAAATCGCAACGAAAATTAACATTAGAGCCTTTTTGGAATAATTTACTTTTTTTGAGTTGGAGATACGAATTGAGAAAATATTCATAGTTTTGGAATACTAAAATAATAACACAATAAAAATTCTTTCGTCAATAATGAGTTTCCCTCCTTAACCTAGGAAACTTACCTAGGAAAAAAGTAAAGAACTAACAAAGAGCAAATAAAGAACAACTGAAAAACGAGTACCTCCTTATTTAAATAATAATAGTATATTAAGAATTCCTTTGTCAAATGATAACTTACTTCTCCAGGCGGCCAAATTGCAGTTAACAAGCTTTAAACACATCTATAAGAGTTCTGACGAAAGATAAAAAAGTGTCCAATAATGGGCTTTTTATTTGAAGAAAAATAGATTTGATACTACTTTTGACCGATGCCCTATCCGTGTCCTACCTATGTCCTACTTATGGGACATGGTGACCATCTTTTTCAAATAAAAAAGAGCTGAATTTATATTATCAGCTCATTTGTCAGGCTTTTTCCTCTGCCTCTTCTGATTAATGTATCCAGCTATGATTTTTCCAATAGTAATACCAAAGACTATTCCAAGCGCTATCTCAATAACCTCCCTTCTTTTTTTAGCGTGCACTTGTTTAGACCATTAAACTCAATAGTAAGGTTAATAATCTACCTACAGAAAGTATAAGAATTATTGCAAGGATTGCAGTAGTTGAGTTAAGCACTGAATATTCAGATTTCTTAGTCAGAGCACTTCTTCTAAAGAAACAGTAAGCTACTCTCATTAATATCAGATCAGCTGGCAGCAAGATTGATGCGTATAGCATATATGGCGTCGTAAAAAAGCTAGTCGATTTAACATCTGTCACCTTACCTATCACTTGATCGGCTGTTATTTCCCAGTCGTCTGGTACATCATTAGCATCTCCTTTTGTCTTGAATATTAAGAAGCTTGGATTTTCTTGTATCTCCACTACCCTGTGGGCAACTGCTACTGGTATTGAATCTACCCTGAAGGAAATTATATCTCCGACTCGTATGTCTTCTATGCCTCTTTTTACTAATATTGTGTCGCCATGCAACATCGCTGGAGTCATGCTATGTCCTATTGTTATAAAGACGTAATCAGCACTAACTAAGAAAGGACACCTTGTAAGGATGAATGGTGAAACCAATAACAAGAGTATTACTAATAGCCCTATATTTAGAATCACTTCTAATCCTTTTTTCTTTTTCAATATCTCACCTTCTTTTATTCAATTCAGGTCACGATATCTTTTTTTACATATTTCAAAGAGCTTTTCCTCCTTGACTAAAATATTTTAACAAAAGTTATAGAAAGAGTCAAGTCCGAGATTACAACCCACCCAAGGACGGAGCGTTTCGCTTCGCAAAAGCGCCTCGCGTCCCGACCACATCCTCCCACCTTCGGTGAGCTCCTAAGCCCTCGCCGCGTCAGGCGCGGCGAGGGCAATTGCTATACTGAAAGTCGTGGATGATTTTCTAGCCTTTGAGTGGGGATTGATTTATTTAAATTCTAATTTTTCTTTAACTTTTTTTACTATATCTTCAAGTTTCCAGTCGGTTTTAACCAAAAAATCATAAACTCCGTCTTTCAAGGCTTTGGCTATTGTTCCCATATCGCTTAAATTAGTTAGAATAATCACCGGAACATCTTTACCCCAATTATCCACTCGCAACTTCTTAAGCATCGT
Organism: Patescibacteria group bacterium; assembly: GCA_020148145.1. NCBI lineage: Bacteria > Patescibacteria group bacterium. The sequence continues at coordinate 25,937 of JAHCRE010000016.1, forward strand.
TATTCCATTCATCTTTGGCAAAATAATATCTAGTAAAATCAAATCGGGATGCTCTTTTATGGCACGTTCCAATCCCTCCTCCCCATTTTTTGCCTCAAGCACACTAAACCCTTCGTCAGTAAATCTATCAGCTAATATCTGTAACATAGCCCTCTCATCTTCAACCACTAAAATTGTTTTATTTTTTGTTGATTGCTCCATTATATACAATAATTAATTTTAGATTTTAAAAAGCGAGTTAAATATTTAATCTCTTCTTCCCCTTTTTCTTTTTCATTCCTTCTAGAGGAATTGTGGCATAAAAAGTGGTACCCTTGTTTTCTTCTGATTCAAGCCAAATTTTACCGCCAGATTGCTCCAGGACCGATTTAACAATATAGAGCCCGAGGCCAGTACCATCTGGCTCTTTTTCTCTTATATTGTCAGCCCGAAAAAACTTAGTAAATATTCGTGATTGTTGAGTTTTTGGAATACCATATCCAGTATCTAAAACTTTAATAAGTACATCAGATTTTTGTTTCTTAATTAAAAGCTTCACCCTGCCCCTTTCAGGAATATATTTAACAGCATTAGAAAGTAAATTTTGGAAAACAATACGCATAATATTTGGATCAGCATTGATAATCGGCAGATTTTTGGAGTAATTCTTCTCCACTTTTAATTTTTTATTTTTAATTTGTGGCGAAAGCCCACTAAGCACGCTATCTGCAATTTCTGTAAGATTTATCGGCTCTGGCTTAATACCAAGAATACCAAGCTCTATTCTCGAAACATTTAAAAGAGCATTCACTGATTTTACCAATTGCTGATTAGCGGTATAAATTTCTTCCAAATATTTCTTTTGTTGATTATAAAGTTTTCCTGCTTTCCCAAGAAGGAGCATCTCGGAATACCAATTAATGGTAGTCAGGGGGGTGCGGAGTTGATGAGAGGTTAAGGACACAAATTCTGTTTTTGCCTGGTCAGCCTTTTTGCGCTCGGAGATATCTTTTGTTATAGCCATGAAAGCCATAGGTTTATCAGATGAATCCCGAATAATACTCGCCGAGAGTTCTGCTGGAAACTCGCGACCGTCTTTAGTCAAAAAAGTATATTCTATATTTTTTACGGAGCCTTGCTTTAAGGTTTTCCTCATGTTCTTTAATGCCCTCTGCCAGTCCTTCTGAGCAATTAAATCAAAAGCTCTCTTACCTATTAATTCTTCCTTTACAGAGAAACCATGCATATTCAAGGTTGCCCGGTTGCACTCGATTATATTTCCATTTAAATCGGTAACTGTAATAGCATCGGGAGATGAACTAAATATATTCCGCAACCTCTCTTCAGATTCGCTGAGCTTTTTCTCCATCTTCTTGCGCTCGGTGATGTCTCGAATAACAGCTGCTATGCCTATAACTTTTCCCTTTGCATTCTCAACCCTTTGTTTAACAATATGAAAGCATTTTTCATCAAGCCATTCTTCTCTAGAGATAAAGCCAGATTTAAAAGCCTCTATGTCACTTTTCCTGCAACCTTTAGCAACTGTTTTTGGCATAAAATCAAAGTCTGTCTTGCCAATTATATCTTTTACCTTTATATTGAAAGGTTTTTCATGCGCTTTATTAGCAACTAAATACCTAAAATTTTTGTCCTTAAGAAAAATAAGGTCAGATGAGGAATTGATAAGTGATTCAATTTTCTTTTGATAGCTCTTAATTTCTTCTTCTCTCTTCTTGCGCTCGGTGATATCTCTTAAAATTGCTAAAGAACCAATAATTTTCCCTTTATCTATAATAAATGGTGCAGCACTTACCTCAGTTACTAACCTCTTCCTATTTTTATTGACTCCTTCTATCTCATAAGGAGGGGCTTCTATTCCTCTTAATCTTTTTTTAAAATATTCAGCGATTCTTCTTTTACTTTTGGAGTTAATAAACTTAAGTTCTTTAAAATGGTGTCCTTTTATTTCTTTTGGACTAAATCCAGTTATTTTTTTAACTGCAGGGTTAATATCAATAATCCTCCCTTTTTTATCAAGAAAAACAACAATATCTTTCATCTCTTCAAATAAAATTTTGTATCTCTCTTCAGGCTTTTTCACGTTTTTGCTCATTTTTTTGCCTGACATCTTTAATATCTAAATTTGTATTTTTATTTTATCACACTCCCAGGATTATCTACAAAACAAAAATCTTAAAAACTCTCGGGCTGCGGCTTGCCCTGAGCGAGTCGAAAAACTCCCCTTAATGGATGATATTAGAACTTGTCTACTTTGAATATTTTTCTTTGTATTTTAAAATTATGGTTCTGGCAGGTTCTACAAGGGGTAATTTTAATGCTTCATCCAGAGTTGTCCATATGTATTCCGTTCCTTCTTTATTAAGAACAACGTTAGTGTCTTTAGCTTTACATACATAATCAAAAAGAATAAAATGTTTTTTCTTGTGAAATTCCTTGCCAAAAATAAATTCTTGTAGGGTTATAAATTGTATATCAAATATATTAAGGTTTGTTTCTTCTTTTATCTCTCGCTTAAATGCTTGTTCGATTGTTTCTCCAAGTTCTATATGTCCACCAGGAATGACATATTTTCCTTTCCATTTAGGAGAAGTCATAAGTAAAACCTTGCCTTCTTGATTGAAGATTAAAGCACAGACAGTTGGTTCTGGATATTTTTGCTTACTAATATTATTTTGCTCGCCCACATAATTAAATTACGACAAATTGTTATAATCGTTAAACAACACATTAGCTCCAACCTCTTCCGCCTTAATTTTTTCCTTAATCTACGGTCCTTTTAAGACATATTTTTACTAAGATATATTAAATCGCAAAAGTGAAAGTTTTATACAAAACGTGCCATGGATATATTATAATATTATATGGAGGGACCTATCCATGGCACGTTTTGTTTTATCTATCATATACACTTTATGGTAGATAAGTAGATACCTCGTATGTCCTTCCAATAATATTGGGGTCCTTCAAGGGAAGGGCAAGACAAGACCCGGTATAGCTCGCCCTTCCCCCCTAAAAGAGCCATCTTAATTATAACTTTCAAAGATGAATTTTCTATGAAGCTGAAAAATTCTTATCTTAACTAAATAAGAGAAGATTTCAAATTAAAAAGTCTCCAAAATTGGAAGCTTTTTAACAACAAAATATGTTTAAAAAAGAGATTATCCTTTAATTCGGTAACCCACACCACGGATCGTTTCTAATAATTTTTCCTGATTGCTATAATCTATTTTTTTTCTTAAATTCTTGATGTGCACATCCACGACATTACTAAATGAGTCGAATTCGAAACCCCAAAGATTAAATAATATTTGTTCTCGGGACATTACCTGATTAGGATGGCGCATTAAATATTCCAGTAAACTAAATTCTTTTAAGGTAAGAAGAATTTCTTTACCATTGCGGAAAACTTTTTTAGTAACAATGTTAAGAGTTAAATCTCGTACTTTAAGTTCAATAGGTAAAGATTGTTTGGGTCGGCGCAGGAGCGCTTTTATTCTTGCAAAAAATTCCTTGAATGAAAATGGTTTAACAAGATAATCGTCAGCACCCCTGTTAAGACCAGAGACTATATCGTCAGTAGTATCTTTTGCAGTTAGTACTAAAATCGGAGTGACTATACTCTGCTCTCTAATATTTTTCAAAACGGTAAGCCCATCTTTTTTAGGCAGTATTAAATCGAGAATAATTAAATCGTAATCATTATGATATAACTCGATACGGCGTTGACCGGCTTCGCCATCCAGAACAAAATCAGCTGTAAAGCCTTCTTTCTCTAGGCCTTCTTTTAATGCCTTAGCTAATTTCTCCTCATCTTCAACAATTAAAATCTTCATATAACTTTTATATAATTAATTATTTATATTTTATACCTCAAGGCCTGCTTCTTGCTAACTATTAAACGCATACTTGTTGTTTAGCCTTTAATTAATTATATCAAAATAAAACCCCGAGAAAAGCCCTCGCCGCGCCTGACGCGGCGAGGGCAAAAAGTACCGTAAGATTAAAACCTGTTTGATGAGTTTTCAAAAGAACCAAAGGCTTGATTTTTTAGTGTAAAAATGATATAGTATAATATTATGCAATCGATTTTCACTATCTTAACTATTATTGTTGCGATTGTGGTCTTTTCTTATTTTTGGCAATTTTTAACGATTGAGTGGGAAAATTTACAACAAGGAATTTTTTCTCAAGCCCAAGGGAATGCTTCTAAAAAGCAATCTACAGGAAAACAAACCTTTGTAAAGTCTGCTGGGACAGCAGCGATAGTAAAACCCAAAGGGTCCGCTATCTCGGTCAACACCTATATAACTGCCGGTCCAGAAGAAGGGGAAATTATAGAAGAAACGAATAAAGTTACTTTTGAATTTGAAGCAAAAATTTCTCCGGAAGAAACTAAGGGGCGGGTATCGTTTGAGACAAAAATTGAAGGATTCGATGATGATTGGAAAAAAACTTATTCCAAAAAGAGAACAATAAGCCTTCCACCGGGACCCAAAGAATATATTTTTTTAGTTAGAGCGAAAATAAAAGATTCAGTTGATCCCACCCCAGCCAAGAGAACTTTTAAAATGAATGTTTCTCCCTATTTTGAGAAAGTAAGAATTTCTAGCGTAAGAATTCAAAAATCAGAAAACCTACCATCCTATCGTTCCTCTTTAATAACATTGAGGACTTATCTTAAAGAAGAGGAGATTAATATCACCGGTTGGCATATTAAGGGAAGAGGAGGTAGCTTTGTTATTCCTGCAGGGATAGAAAAATATCTTCCTGGTTATAATTCAATTCCTCAGAAAAGTATTTTTGTAAAACAAGGGGATAAAATATATATGTCTGGCGGTTCAAATCCTTTAGGAAGAGGTAGAAACTTTCGTCCCAATAAATGCATGGGTTATTTGGCTAACTCTCGCGATTTTATTATTTCCCTATCAAAAAAATGCCCAAAACCAAAGAGAGAAGAAATCTCCCATCTTCGCCCCTGCTGTCAAGGGTTTATTCTCCGTCTCGGAAGATGTAAAGTTCCCGATTATTCTAGTGATTGGAGAATTTCCCGTGACTCACAATGTGTATCTTATCTTAATAAAAATTTTAACTATGAAGGCTGTTTTATAAATTATTCCAGAGATGAAAACTTTTTAGAAAAGAAGTGGCATATTTATCTAGGTAGTGATATTACCACTAGTGGTTATTGCGACACACTTTATTTACGAGACCAAAACGGCCTCATTGTAGATACATATTCTTACGGACGACCTGTCTGTAAATAGATATTTTTATTAAAACACTTTTACTTAAAATTCCATCAATAAACTAAAAAAACTGTCTTAATTATGGCGGTTTTTTTGGTCTGGGTTAAACCAAAACCCCCGAGACTACAACCCACCCAAGGACGGGGCGTTTCGCTTCGCAAAAGCGCCTCGCGTCCCGACCACATCCTCCCGCCTTCGGTGGGCCCCTAAACTCTCGGGGCGGGCGGAAATAAAAAGGAAGGTTTAAATTCTTCTTCTCTTTCCAAGAGGTTGCATTACTCTAATAGTAAATAACAGACAAACCTCGTTCCCCTCCTGCAAGAGTTATTTAAGGCAACAACTCATATTGGGAGAAGAAGAAACCTTCCTATGAATACTCCATATATTAGCATAAAAAGGTTAAAAATACAAGACAAACCCCGAGAAAAACTCTCGGGCTAACTTACTGCGGGTCGTGGATGACGCTGTGCCCCGTAGTGAGCTTCGCTCTACTACTGGGGTTAAAACCTATTTAGTGAACATTTCAAGCACTCTTAAATCGGCCCTTATAGTTGTTTGAGCTAAATTTTTAGTATAATACTTATTCAGAAAGCGTATTGAATGCTTCTTCGGTACTGGTTGTAGTGTTACCCACAGCATCAGCAGAGCTCACTAGATAATGGTAAGTAGTGCTTGGAGTTAAACTGAATAGTGCGATGTTATGATCTAATACTAAATCGAGAGAACTCTCCATCGGCGTTGAATCTGGTATAACAAGCGGAGTCACTGTATCATACCACACCTTACTATCTGCTGGCTCGTTGGTAAGCCAAGTAATCATCGTTGATGTTGTAGTGGTATCTATGGCACTAAGTTCTGAAATAACGGGCGCTATAGTGTCCGGAGTGGGTGTTTCTTCTTCTAGTTTTTTAGCAATACCGGGGGGAAGTTTTTGTCCAGGCAATGGCTTAGGCTCAAATCCAAGTTTTTTTCTAATTCCTGGCGCAATTAAAAGACCAAGTGGCACTTTACCAGACTCGCCGGCACCTTCCTCAAGTAGCTCGTTTATTCTAGATAATGTTTTGGGCCCGACCACTCCGACCTGCTCAATGCCTGCTATTTTCTGAAATCTTTTTACCGCATTCCTTGTTAATGGGCCAAAGTATCCTGTAACCAGTCCTTCAGGATAAATGTCTGGGTCTGTTGCTAATATTTCTTGTAATAACTTAACGTCTTCCCCGGTCATGCCTGTTCGCAGTTGCCTAATTAGCTTAAGAGTTTCTTTAATCTCTTTTTCTATCTTCTTTACTTCCAGCCTTGCTTGTCTTAATGTTTCTATCTGAGCAATTAATGCTTCTATCTGCGCCCTTAATTTTTCTATCTGTTCTTGCAATAATTGAAGGAGTTCCTGTACTGAAGGAGTGTTTGTTGTTTGCGCAAAAACGGGTATATACAAAACACCAAGCAAAATAGTCACACCAAGAAGAATGCCAATAATTTTATTCATTTTATTTTAATTTAATAAGATAGACTTTTAATACTATCCGACCTTTCATCTTTATTTATTATACCTTACCTATTTGCAAATCAAAAGCCCGAGAAAAACACTTCAATAAATTCAGTGTAAACTTCTCGGGCGGGGCGGGCGGAAATAAAAAAAGAAGGGGATCGAAATTATTAATAGTGATCCCCTATGAATGGTTGGGCGGAGTTTTCTCCGTAAGGAGAAATCTCTGCAATTTCATTTCCAACGTAAGCTGTTGGATAGCTTTTAGCCTTTCGGCTATAAGCTACCTTTTTGTGAGCATCTTCCGAAGAAAATGCTCTTTTGCTCTCGCTAGAAACGAGATTGAAGGGAGCCCCTTCCATATACCTGGCTTGATAGCCTGCCTTGGTAAAGCCTAAGCCCTACAAAGTACTCACTATTTTTTCCTTTCGGAAAAAGAATTTCTTCCTTCTTTTTGGGAACAAACAGGAGGTCACAGACATACTGCACAGGATTGCAACAGTGATCCCTCTTCACTCTGCGAGTTTCATATTAGCAAACCCAAGTATGTTGTCAAGTCCGTATAAAGTGAAAAAACTGTGGAAAACTTTTACCCCGAGAAAAGCCGCAGAACCAGAATAAATTCGGTTCATAGTTTCGCTCTCGGGCGGGCGTAAATAAAAAAGCCCTAAATAGGGCCTAAATTTATGGAACAGTTCGTAGTTACAGATTAAATCACTCGGAACAATACATGAAATAGGTTACAAGATTTCGGGAAAAACTCGGCATCTCGTTACGTATTTGATGGAAAAGCCTCACTTTATTACAAGATTTCGGGAAACCCAGGAATCGTCGTGGATTACAAAATTTCGGAAAGCAATAACTATGGAGATTACAAAGATTTCGAAGAATCACCAGCCTCACGGATTACAAGGTTTTGGAAAATTGCGATGAAGTATATATCAAGGCATTACAAGATTTCGGGGAATCGTTTCCTATGTGTGCATAATTACAAGATTTCGGGAAATCGGATAATAGATGAGCGTCCATTACAAAGTCGCCGTAAGCACTGTTACGAGGTATACTGGGTAACGCAATTACAAGATTTCTGAGATTTTGCGCGGTAGTTTCGAATTACAAGATTTCGGAGAATTTTAGGCATCAGCATTTTGGAGGATCGCTTCAAGCTTCGGTGACCGTGAGTTATTTGCTTTTCAACGAACTACTTATCTCCTCCATATTCCCTGGGGAATACTTTATGAGATATTATGGGCATGTAACATACCCGGGTATGGAAAAGCCTTGCTTTTCCATCCTTTTTAAGGGTAGCAAAAGAGAGATTCTTTGTCAATGTGGGTGGGCAAAATAAAAAAGCCCTAAATAGGGCCTGAGTTTAAAGAATAAGGAAGCTACATGAAAGTGTTACAGATTGAATCGCTTTCAACCCGGCATAATTTTTATCGAATTACGAGATTTCGGAGAATTTCAGGGGTAAACAGATTTGCTTGATTACAAGATTTTAGAAAATCTGAGACGATTTATTGTTACTGCACGATGATACTCTTATACTCTGCCATTACAAGATTTTGGAGCTTAGGGAAATGTTCATTACAAGATTTCGGAGAATCGTTTCCTATGTGTGCATAATTACAAGATTTTGGGAAATCGGACATGTGGTCTTCTTATTACAAGATTTCGTCGCATTTCCAGTTACAGATTAAATCGCTTTTTGTGGCAATGATAACTGGCGATGGGGTTACAGGGTTACAAGATTTCGGACACTTTGCTAATGGCGTTACAAAGTCGGAATCAGCATGTAGTTACAAGATTGACATTAGGTAGATATTACAAGATCTCAGAAGAAATCCATTATCAAATTACAAAGATTTCGGAGAATAGCACATACTGAAGGTCCTTTAATTACAAGACTTCGGGAGACGACAGTTAGTCCTGGAATCGTTACCTTTTTAATCTTTTGGCGATTGCGAAAACGATGGACAGGTATTACAAGATTTCAGCACAGTGAAAACAACAGTGAGAACAGTTACGCGCTGGATTATTCTCACAGATTACGAGGCTTCGGGAAATCATTAGGGTTCTCTAATTACGAGATTTCGGATAAAGCCTTTGAATATGGTTACTTCGCACCTTAAACCGGCGTTACCCTGTCATCAGCGTGACAACTTATTACTGACTTCTTTGTTTGTCAACGAACTACTTATCTCCTCCATATTCTTTTGGGAATACTTTGGAAGACATTATGGGCATGTAACATACCCTTGGATAGAAAAGCCTTGCCTTTCTATCCGCTGACTAAGATTAGCAGAGGTATGCTTAGTTGTCAAATAAAAAGGGCGCTGCTTTGCAGCGCCACAAGAAATTTAGGATTCTTTGGTTAAGAGTCGCAGTCCCTCCTCAAGGCATTCATCGAAAGGTGCTTCGAAACGTGCCCCTTCTAGCCACTCTGGTAAACCTCCTAAGACTCTGTTGAATTGCTTGGAAATAAAGAAGCACATTCCGATATCCTCTGCTGTTCGGATATTCCGACCTCTTACTTGTAGAGCCTTTACTGTAACTCGATATTTTATTAATCTCCAGCGCAATACTCCCCATCGTCTTTCCTCAAACTGTGATGCAGGATCCATTGGTCGTGGATATGGAGGTCTCAAGACCCAAATTACCGGAGCAATCTCTCTTGGTAAGTCGATTCCTTCGCCGAATTGGGCTACTGTTCCAAGTAAGACATCGCCCTCACCTTCAATAAATCTCCTGGCAGCATCTTTCGCCTTTAATCCTGGTCCATAGGTCATTATTTTGAAATCTTTGGAATGTCTTTCCAAAAATTTTAATCGCTCAGCTTCTGAGACAACGGTGATCAAAGATCGGAATTCCTTTTTCAGAAACTCACGGCAACCTTTAGCAATTATGCTAAATGCTCGATTTTTTGCCCTAGCCAGTGCTCCTCTGCCTGGGTTAGCTTTCACTGCTAAATTCGGCGTATCGGTCGGTAGAAAGACTCTCGTATTTTCAATTGGGAAGGTTGATGTATAAACCTGGAAAGGAAAATCTATTCCTGTCTCAATGGCAAAGGTTTCTTTATCGCCTATCGTTGCCGAGTAAGCAATAATCCTTTCAATAGGCTCTAAAATTTTCAACCGAATCACCGGACTAACATAGAAGTGTCGAATACATAACTTACAGATTACTCTTGGCCCTCTCTTGCCCCTTTTCCTTCTCTTTTTCCTGTAGAACATAAAGACGTAATTCGATGGCTTCCGTGTTTCTGTACCTGTGGCATAGAATAATTCTTTGATATACCAGGGAATATGCCGAACAACTATTTCAAGGGTCTTCAAAGTTTTTCTATCTTTTTTTGGGTCTAAAATACCAAGTTCTAAGGCTTTATTGATTGTCCCTCTAAGCTCTTTGGTATTTATTTCCTCGAGCAAAGAAATCAATCTTTTGATTTCATGGTCTGCTAAAAGCTCGGGTGGTTCCGTTGGTTTTAATTTGGCAATCTTCATCATCTCTTCTAAGAATCTTTCCAGCAACCATTCTCTTCTAATCACTGATAATGCCTTTATCGCTCTTTTTAAGGTAAGGCCACTGATATCCCAAGAAAGAATCTGCCTTGTTACTTCGGCTAACCTATGAACTTCATCGATCACCAGTACCTTCGGTGGCGAAGCCTTGAATTTTTTCACGTATAGCATGTGAGTGACAAGGTAAGCAATTGTGCAGACAATTATGTCTCCTTTCATTGCCCGGTGCTTTACCAAGAGATAAGGACAAGGCTCAACTCCTGGTTCTACTGTCTTGCCAGTGTCGAGATCTACCCTATGGGGACATTTTAACAATGAGCAAGGTGATTCTTCGGCTGTCACCTTTTCTCTTTTATCTTTGTAGAAAAGACAAGGATACTCATTCCTTCCATAGGCCTCTACCACTCCCTCTGGATACATTTTTTTGGCTTGTCTAACTAAAGTTTTGGTGGTGGTAGCGTAAATAATTGGTTTTACCCCTATTTCCTTAAAGGCTTTTAAAGGAGTAACGCCAGTTGCTGTCTTTCCTCTTCCAGTTGGCATCTCGTGAAGACTTTTTTTGTGGTAGGCGATGAACTCTAGAGCGGCTCTCTGATCAGGCCTCATTTTCTTATGAGGGAAGCGTTTCTTAAACTCTTCAGACAGATGTTGCGGATGTTCCAGATGTTTCATTCAATATTCACCTCTTTTTAAGGTTCTATAGATGGCAAAAGCCACCGTCAATAAATTAGCACATTTTAAAATTTATGTCAAGAAAAAAAAGGCGCAAAAGCGCCTAGTTGGTTTTGGGTTCCTCCATTGAAACTAAAGCTATGGCTAGATTCGTGTTGGTATCCCTTCCACACTCACATGTAAGGCTTTTTCGATCTTCGACTATCACTAAATTCTGCCAGGTTCCTCCAATTTCCTTTTCGCAATAAGGACAGACTGCCACTTGATTCGCATTAAATTCTCTCTCTTCCACAGGGAATCCCCGCATTTCCAATTTATATCCTATTCGAGCCCTAAAGATTGAGTCAATCCAGTATCGCAGTTTTCTATTTAGTTCTCGCCTTTCTATCTCTCCTCTTCTGTAAAGTCTCTTTTGGATGTTCAGTAAAATCACTTTACCCGGCATTGTCATCAAGTACTCAGCTATCCCTTTTGTCTCATTGTGCAAGACCCACTTTATCTTCCTTGACTCTTTTAACCTTGGTTTCTTGAAATATCCCCGAGAAGCTTCTTTCCTTTGCTTGAAGTAGTAGTTCTTAATTGAGATTATTTCTTTGTGTCGGAAAAACCTCACTTTTCTTTGATCTTCTTTAATACTGAGTACACAGGTCGTCTCTAGACAATAGGCAATGATGTGCAACCAGCCCTGGTCTTCCTTTAAAGGGACTACCTTTGTTAAAGGAAAGATGAAGAAATATTCTTTCTTTTGTCCTTTCCCAATGTGACGGAATAACTCTGGATATCTCGTAGGGTCGCCAAAGACACGCTCAGCTTTATGATATTCCTCAATCCACCTGGTACCAATGATTAAACCTTCTTTTCTCTTGCCTCTTTCCCAAAGGCCAATGCTGATTTTCCAAAGACCTAGCTCAACCCTGATGAATTTGTACATTCCTTTTGAGTATTTCACCTTCGTTGTTGGAAAGCTTGGAATCCTATCTGGCCTTATTTTTCTGAATTCTCTATCTAGCTGACATTCTGGCCCCCAATCGTATTCTCTGTAGTTTTCGCATCCTTCGCAGATTGGCGTTGCTATCCTCTTTACAATCTCCGTAGTCTTTGCTTTTCCCTCCGAAATCATGACTTTCCTTCCGAGATTCACTCTCGTTCTTTTTAAGCGTTGGAGTTCCTCCTTTATCGTTTTCTTTTGCTTCCTATCCGTTGCAACTTTAAGAAATCCTTCTGCCTTTTTTATTTCTTGCTCAATGCTTCTGAGTATCTCTTTTTTAGCCTCAATTTTCCTCAATGTCCTCGAAGATATTTCCTTTGGCTTCTCTTGCAAAAGTTCATTGATTCCTCTTAACCTTTCTCTTCTTTTTTTTCTGTTTTTCTTTGTGATATCCTGGCCTAACCAATAGAAGAGGAAGTGTCTAAAGGGCGAAATTAGGGCTCTTGTCTCTCGCCATTCATTTCTAATTTCTTGTATCTCCTGCGGTTCATCAACGGGTTCTTTTCCTATTCCGCTCTCTTTACATTCTTTGAATTTTCTCTGAAACTCATTTTTCTTTAAGATTTTTCCCCAGTTGTTGCTTAACCAAGCATTCATCATTGACTGGGCAGCAGTGAAGGCTAAATCGATGAAGGTCTTTAATGGAATCTTAAAGATTCTCTTTGCTTCATAGGCAACTTCTTGCCGGGCTATTTTCCCAAAAATATAAGACCTTGCACAGGCAGAGCAATACTTTTGACCATCGAATTTTGATTCCATCACCAAATTCGTTTCTTTTTGGCAATTAGCGCAGACTCCTTTTTCTTTTGGAATGATGTAAAATCTCCTAAGTCTTTGAGAAAATCTTCGCATGCAAAACTCACCAGCCCTGCTAAACTCATCGATCAATCTCTCAAAGTCTTGCTCTGGAATTCCGGCTATTCTCAAAGGGATTCCAAGAGTCACTATATTGAATCTTGTCTGGCATTCCTCGCAAGCCATCGGATTTTTCTTTCCTGAAATCTTAATTTCAACCTGGCATTCCGGATTCGGACATTTTACTTTTTTTACCAAACTCTCACCTCCCGACCATTACGCCGCGTTTCATACCCATCCATTTCTTTGATGGGCTTCTCCCCTTTACAATCCTTTTAGACTGCTTTAGAGAGATTTAGGCGGTGAAACACCACCCTTTGCACCCATCATCTAATTGTCAAGATGCTAACTTCAAATATAACAAAAAATGAAAATTTTGTCAAATAAAACCGAGTGAAACTCTCGGGGGTGGGCGACGGCGAAAATAGAAAAGCCCTAAATAGGGCTTAAGGCTTAAAAGTATTATGACATGGGAATCTAATTACAAATTCAAATGGACGGATTATTACTGTCATCCAAGCATTGTTACAGATTAAGTCGCTTCCAACTTGGCATAATTTTTATCGAATTACAAAATTTCGGAGGATCAGATTTCCAGCTATTACAAGATTTCGGAAGACCTCACCGACGATTGGAATTACAGGACTTCAGAGATGTGTATAATTACAAAATTTCGGAAAGTCACTAGGGTCAAATTGGTTACCTTTTTAAGCTTTTCGAAGACGATGGACAAGTATTACAAATGTCTGAAATCTGCGGAAATTACAAGATTGCAGAGAATGGCTTCGACGGTTACAAGATTTCGGGAAATCGATGTATCATTGCACTTGTTACCTCTTTAGTCTTTTAGATGAACGAGGCAGGTCGAGGAGTTAATCTTTTCCACCGAACAACACTGTCTTTTTGTTTTCAAAGAACTATTTACCTCCTCCATGGTCCCTGGGACCACTTTGAGAAATATTATGGGCATGTAACATACCCAGGTATAGAAAAGCCTTGCCTTTCTATCCATTTTTAAAAATAGCAAAAGAGAGATTCTTTGTCAAACAAAAAAGCCCTGAATAGGGCCTAAGTTTAAAGAACAATTCAAAATAATCCCAAGTTACAAAGATGTGATTCAATATTCAATCTGTTCTTTATTACTTCACGAACGGAGGAAAGTATGAGTTACAGTAATATTCTTTTTTTGCACCAACAGCCTTTTGTTACAGATTAAATCGCTTCCAACCTGGCATGATTCTTATCGAATTACAAGATTTCGGAGAATCATCGGTGTGCTTCTATTACAAGGTCTCGGCAAATCTTGGGCAATGGTAGTTGCATTACAAGATTTCTGAAAATCTATCTGCTTCATTACGATAGAGTTTCGCTAACAAAGTCTCGTTGTAATGTCCGGCGTTACATACTTGAAAGTGTGAAGTTACAGATTAAATCGCTTCCTCGGAGGCTTCAGATTACAAGATTTCGGAGAATGACACATATTGAGGATCCTTTAATTACAAGATTTCGGGAAATCGGACATGTGGTCTTCTTATTACAAAATTTCGGATTTGTTCGCCCTCGCCTCAATTACAAGATTTCGGAGAATCGTTCCAGTCTGGTCGGGCGGCATTACAAGATTTTGGGAGATTATCAGAGTATATCGTAATATTACAATAGTCATTTAGGAACATCGACGTTACTCTACATCTTAAACCAGCGTTACTCTTGAATAAACGGGATAGGTCGAAGAGTTAATCTTTTTCATTGAACAACACTGTATCCTCTGTTTTTCAAAGAACTATTTACCTCCTCCATGGTCCCTGGGACCACTTTGAGAGATATTATGGGCATGTAACCTACCCAGGCATAGAAAAGCTTTACCTTTCTATCCATTTTAAAGGTAGCAAAAGAGAGGCTTTTTGTCAATGTGGGCGACCAAAACAAAAAAGCCCTGAATAGGGCCTGAGGTTAAAGAACAATTTGGTAAATGTATCCGTTACAAGGGAAAAGCTCGTTTTAAATTACTGCACTACCGATGAGTAAGTGGTTGGGCGAAAGGTTACAGGTTACGGCAACACCTCGAAGCACTGTTACAGATTAAATCGCTTTTTTCTTTTGTTTCCTATTATATCTTGACGCCAATTACAAGATTTCGGAAATACCGCGGGCTCTTATTACAAGATTTCGGATTTGTTCGCCCTCGCCTCAATTACAAGATTTCGGTGAATCGGATATCCCTTATTACAAGATTTCGGAAAATAGCACTAATAAGCGAAGCTGGGTTACAAAATTTCGGAAAATGATTGTCAGAGTATTACAAGCTTCATAGGTTGGGACCCGGGGACCGTATTACAAGATTTCGAAAGATCGCAATGAAATATATCTCGAGGCATTACAAAATTTCAGGAAATAGTATATGACCAATGTTACTTTTCTAAGCTTTGGGGCCAAAGAGATGAAACGTTACCTCTTTTCCATCGAACAACACTGTATCCTCTGTTTGTCAAAGAACTATTTACCTCCTCCATGGTCTCTGGGACCACTTTGTGAGATATTATGGGCATGTAACATACCCAGAGATAGAAAAGCCTTGCCCTTCTATCCCTTTTAAAGGTAGCAAAAGAGAGATTCTTTGTCAATGTGGACGGGCGAAAATAAAAAAGCCCTAAATAGGGCTTAAGGCTTAAAAATATTATGACATGGGAATCTAATTACAAATTCAAATGGACGGATTATTACTGTCATCCAAGCATTGTTACAGATTAAATCGCTTTCAACCTGGCATAATTTTTATCGAATTACAAAATTTCGGATTTGTTCGCCCTCGCCTCAATTACAAGATTTCGGGAGATTAAAGATAAAAGTCGTTGTCTACGAGTTCGATGAAATTACATGAAACATTTTCAGACTCATGGTGTTACTAGGCTACTTGAATCAGCTTGAATTACAAGATTTCGGAGGATCAACCAATTGGCGGCATATTACAAGATTTCGGAAGATCGCTCGATCAAATTACCCCAACGAGTCTTCAAATTACAAGATTTCGTCGTATTTCCAGTTACAGATTAAATTGCTTCCTCGGAGACTTCAGATTACAAGATTTCGGATAATGGAAGGTGGTTACTTTTGACAACAGCAAATAAACGAGTTCGCATTACAAAATTTTGGAGAATCCACGTGTCACAAACCATGTTATCGATCAGTTACAGGGGTGAGGAATTACAAGATCTCGGAATTCTCATTGAATGGGAATTACATGATGTTTTGACTTATATTACTGACTTCTTCGCTTGTCAAAGAACTATTTACCTCCTCCATATTCTTGAGGAATACTTCGGTAGATATTATGGGCATGTAACATACCCGTGGATAGAAAGGTATACCTTTCTATCCGCTGATTAAGATTAGCAGAGACATATTCATTTGTCAAGCAAAGCCCCGAGACTACAACCCACCCAAGGACGGGGCGTTTCGCTTCGCAAAAGCGCCTCGCGTCCCGACCACATCCTCCCGCCTTCGGTGGGCCCCTAAACTCTCGGGCGGGCGCGGGCAGTGGGCAAAAATAAAAAAGCTGAGGATTTAACTCAGCTCATAGTGGTTTTGAAAAAGAGAGCCTCTATAATCATTTAGTTTCTTGAGTTATTGATTTTGGATTTCCACAGATAATAGTTGAGATTACTGACAGTCCTGAACGTTCTATTTCTTGTCTGTTCTTAAGTAGACTCTCTGGTTTATGGCAGATGGTATACGCGTTTACTGGTAATCCTAAGCGTTTTAATTTTCGTTTGTTTTTAAGTAGACTCTCTGGTCTGCAGCAGATAGTAGTTGCATTTACTGATAGTCCTAGGCGTCTCAGTTCCTGTCTTTTTTTAAGCAGGTTTCCTGGAATCAAGGCTATAGTTGTTGAAGTTACTGGCAACCCTAAGCGTTTTAATTCTCTTAATCTCCCTGGGTTTCTTAGAGCTATTTTTTTGCTAAATCCTGCTTTTTCGAATTCCCTGATTAAGGAATGCATAAATTTGTTTATCTCTGAGGGATCAAATTTAAATAAGTATTCACCCGCTGCCTCATGTTTAGCAATAATGCTAGCGAATTGACTCTCAATACCTCTAATTTCTAGTTTATGCCTTAACCATTTCCAGGGCCCTTTCCTTTTATCTGAACTGAAGATTTCTAATAGTGTTTCTTCAATTTTAGGATTAACTTGAACGGCTTTATAGGCTATGCCTGGGTATGGATTCATTTTCCTCCTTCTCTCCTTTCCCCATTTTTAATGAACTTTAATATCTATTTATATATGATTGCTGAAGATTTGTCAAAGAGATAAAAAAACCAAAACCCCCGAGAGAAAAGCTCTCGGGGGGCGGCTCGGTCTCTCGAACCGAGCACAAGCCTGTTCCGGGGCTTGGATTCGAACCAAGATTGGAGCCTTCAAAGGGCCCTGTCCTACCATTAGACGACCCCGGAATGACTTTTTATTTTAAGATATTACTCTTCACCTTTCAGGGCTTCGATTATTGCCAATTCCAAGGGTAATTGTGGTATTGGCGAGTATCTCATTTTGTTTTCGGCTTCTAAAAAGAGGTTCAAAATTTGGTGGAGTTCTTTTTGCTCAAAATTGGCTGATTGGGCTTTCAGTTTTTGAAACTCTTCTTTTGTTAGACCAGAAATTATTGGGTTTTCCCTCTCGCCCCCTGTTATTTTCAAAATCAAGGCCTGTCTTAAATAATTAATTAAAGTTTTGGTAAATTCCCGTAAATCTAACCCTCTTTCAGTTATCTCATTTAAAAAACTAATTGCCTCAGATGCTTTCTTTTGACAAATAAAGTCAGTAAATTTCTGAATTAAGTTTATTTCAACCAACCCCAGCAAATCTTTAATATCTTTAACTTTAATTTCTTTTTCTCTTCCCAGGGTACCTGAGAAAGTTAAGGCCTGGTCTAATAGACTTTCAGCATCTCTAATTGAGCCACTGGAATTTAAGGCAATTAATTCTAAGACTGCTTTCTCGATTTTAATCTTTTCTTTTCTGGAAATGATTTCTAATCTTTTAATAATTTCTGGTATTGTTAATTTTCGAAAATCAAATCTCTGACATCTTGAAACAATAGTTGGAATCATCTTGTGAATTTCAGTAGTGGCTAAGACAAAAATGGCGTGGGCAGGAGGTTCTTCTAAGGTTTTTAAAAGAGCATTGGCAGCTTCACGGGTCAACTGATGCGATTCATCGATTATAAATACCTTGTATTTTGATTTCGTTGGTGAGAACTTTATTCCATCTCTTAATTCCCTTATTTCATCAATTCCCCGGTGAGAAGCAGCATCAATTTCAATTAAATCTAAAGCTCGACTTTGATTTATTTCTAAACAAGAAGGGCATTTATTACAGGGCTCAAAACCTTTTCGATCCTGACAATTCACTGCCTTGGCTAAAAGCCTGGCCAGGGTGGTCTTCCCGGTGCCGCGAGGCCCAGAAAATAAATAGGCATGGGAAATCATTCCAGAAGAAATAGCATTAGTCAAAGTCTGAACAACGTGTTCCTGGCCAATAATTTCAGAAAAAATCTTTGGACGATATTTTCTATACAATACTAAGGTCATATAAATAAAGAAAATACAGGGACCCACCAAAGGTGGGAATCATATTTTCTGTACAGTACTAAATTTGACATAATAATTTTTATTTTTTAAAAACAACAAATTTTGAGCCTAAAAAATTCCAAACAAAGGCAAAAAAGGCAGCAAATATAGGAGCGACAGCGCCTGACCAAATTTTTTCACTCAGTCCAAACTGAAGACCAATAATATTAACAACAATAGAGGCAATTCCAACATTTATCAAAAGACCAACTGTAGTTACCATAAAAAATTTTAAAAATTCTCTTGGAGTAGATTTTTCTTTTTTTTCAAAAGTCCAGTACTTATTCCAAAAGTAACTATTTGTTGTAGCTACTAAAAAAGAAATTGCTTTAAAAACCGAATAAAAAATACCACTAGTAATCCCAGAAATCCAAATCAGTATGTTTAAAACCACCAAATCGATGAAAGTATTTAAAGTTCCCACTAGAAAGAATTTGGCTGCCTGTAAAATAATCAAGAGTTTCTTCCCAATCAGCGAGGCAACGAACATTCCGAACCCACAAAGAAGAGCCAAAACGATTGGTAAAAACCAAGCATAAGGAATGTCTAATTCAATATTTTTTAAGATAAAAAAGAAAAAAATTCCATCCAAAAATCCAATTAAAGCCGCCAAAATAGCGTCTATCTTTTTCATATTAAATTATGATACCAAAAAGAAAAGATTTTAACAAGTTTTTTTTGATAAAAAAAAGAGGATCTTAATTAGGTGTCCTCAGACCTTTTGATGCGATTTAGGTTTTAGGCTTTTCTTCTTTTAACAAAGGGAACTTGCTATAGGTATCGAGGGTCCAGAAATTCCTGTCGAGTTCAAAGACCATTTTCACTATTTCTTCAATTCTCTCAAGCGGAATTCGTGTCGGTGGTACATCTGGGGCAGTTAGACTTCCATTGAGGAGTTTACCCCCTCCTCTGTGTTCTTCTTCTTGGAAATACCATTCTGGCACCTGTGATATTTCTCCGGGCCGACTGAGTATCCCAAAGCTGGTAATCAAAGGTTTTTTCCCTTGCCGTAGCTGCTCCTCTAGTCTAATCATTCCTACGATGTTTATAAAATCTTCTCTTAAGTCGTAGCGGTTATTTGTAAAAATCACTACCCTGCCACTTGAATTCTGTTGAATCACTATTGCTGCGTCAACACCGAGCTTCCTATGTCTTGCTATTGGTGAAATCATAGGATTCTCGGATTTCACCGTGACTATCCTAAGAATCTTACCTCTTCTTTGGATCTCTGTAACTTTGGCTTTTTCTAATTCCTCTCTTGCTTCAAAGAACAGTTTTTGTTCTTCATATTTAGCATCTAAGATTTCAAAGGCCGTTTCTAAAACCTTCTCTGGATTATCTGAATATTTCAAGTTCAGAGATCTTAGAGTATCGGTTAAATCAAGTGGTGTCTTTTGTCCGTGAAGATCGCTTGCCTTGACCAATTTTATAATTTGGCTTAAGGCGGGGTCACTCTCAACTCCAAGGTCCTTGGCGATCAAAGTGGTAGCACACTCTTCAGGAAATTTCTGGGGAGGGTGATGATCAAATCTAGCGAACTTTCCGCCAATGTCAATTGGGATAAACTTCTTTCCTTCAGGAATAGGACCCATTCCCCCACTCCAGAAGAGAAATCGGGCTTTTGATATGTCTTGGTACTTTTTCTCACCAAACTTTTGTAAAAGCCAGGCTCCGGTTATCGCATCTACATCGGGGTGCTTGTGTAAGACAAGAACCCATTCTTTATTCTTTATCTCTAGCAACTTTTCACCTCCTCTTTTGTTGTTCAAGAGCAATTATAAGATGAAATTTTTATTTTTTCATCTTACGATTTCATTATATCATATAATAAAGTTTTGTCAATAGTTATCTTGAAATAAAAAGAGAGCGAATTAAATTCGCTCTTATTTTCTGGGATTTCCAAATTCAACTTTTCTTTCAAATCTTTGTAGCGATTCCTGACTGTAACTTCAGTAATGTCAACAGCATCGGCAAAGTCTTTTTGTGTCCTTTTCTCATTATTTTGCAAACAAGCAATATATAAAACGGCACAAGCTATACCCCGAGGACCCCTACCAGAAGTAAGACGTTTTTCTCGGGCCTGGTGAAGAATTCTTATGGCTAATCCTTGAGTTTCTCCAGAGATATAGAGTATTTCAGCAATCTTTGAAATATAGTCGACTGGATTAAGAATAGGCATTGTAATATTAAGTCCTTTAAGTAAAAGTCGGTAACAGTGACCGATTTCTTTTTTTGATACTAAACTGGCTTTGGCAATTTCTTGGAGGGCTCTAAGGGTTCCAGTCCTTCGGCAGGCTGCATAAAGGGCGGCAGCAGCAATAGCAATAATTGATCTACCGCGAACCAGGCCTTCTTTTAAGGCCTTGCGATAAATAACCGCTGCTTCTTTTTGGACTGGCTTTGGAATGTTAAGCCTATTTGAAAGACGATCAAGCTCTTCCATTGCCTTGGCTAAATTTCTCTGGATTGCTGAGTGGTATCTGGAACGTATTTGCCATTTTCTTAGACGCCACATTTGGGACTTAGTGCCTCTGGGAAGTTTTTTTCCGAAAGCATCATAATCTATTGGACTCATAGTAGTCGGTAAACCTTTATCATGAATCAAAAGAGATTCTGGCGCTCCAGCCCGGGCCCTTTTCTCTTTTTCTTCTTGAGTAAAAGCTCGCCAATCACGTCCTCTATCAATTATTGGCCTTATGACAAAACCGCAATTCCCGCAAACAATTTCGCCCAAATCATCATCACGAATAAGATTTTGGCTCCCGCATTCTGGACATTTTTCAACTAATTCCATTTTCTCACCTCCTTTTTGTTTTTTTTAAAGAACAACTTTACTGATAATATAATAAGGATTAGATAGAATTTTGTCAATAGTTATCTAATTGAAATAAAAAGAGAGCGAATTAGATTCGCTCTTTGGATTTCTCCTTTTCTGTTCATAATCAGGGAGCTTCAAATCGAAATTATAAAGAGCAACCTTTCCGCTAACTCCTTATATCTATTTCTTATCGTAACTTCGGTTACTTGGGCAATTTCAGCAATATCTTTTTGAGTGTTCCTTTCACCAGTTAATACTGATGCTATATAACTGGAGGCAGCAGCTATTCCTGTTGGGCCTCTTCCCGATGTGAGTCTCAGTTCTTTTGCTACAACAAGAATTTTATGAGCAATTTCTTCAACCTTTCCCTGCATAGTTAGTTGGTTGGAAAACTTGGTTATATATTGGCTAGGTTTTATTGGTGGAATAAAGTAATCAAGCTCTTTAACAAGAAATCGATATCTACTCCCTACTTCTTTTTTATCAACATTAGAAGCTTGAGCAACTTCATTAAGAGTTCGTGCAAGTCCACATTTTCTACAGGCTATATATATAGCAGCAGCAGTTATACTTTGAACAGATCTACCCCTAACAAGTCCTTTTTTAGCTGCTTTTCTATAAATAACAGAAGCAGTTTCTAGAGCATTTTTTGGTAAGTTGAGACTATTAGCTATTTTAGAAATTTTAGGTAAAGCAAAGGCTAAATTTCTTTCTGGAGCATTTGAAATCCTTATTCTTTTTTGCCATTTCCTTAATCTATGAATCTGAGCTTTTTGTTCAGGGGTTAATTTTGTTCCGAAAACATCGCTATCACGCCAATCTATCAATGTAGATAATCCTTTATCATGAATTGTCTGAGTTAGAGGTGCTCCAACTCTTACGCGTTTTGCTCTTTGCTCGTCGTCAAAAGCCCGCCATTCAGCTCCTCTGTCTACTATTCGGCTTATGACAAAACCGCAATTCCCACAAACAACTTCACCTAATGAATCGTAATCATAAATAAGATTTGGGCTCCCACATTCTGGACATTTATCAGTTAATCCCATTTTTTTATCTCCTTATTTTTAAAGGACAACTTTATTAAAATATGATAAATGTTAATTAAAGTTTTGTCAAAAAAATTATTGTAAAAAGTCAAAAAATAGTATAATAATATAATTATGTTGAAACTTTACAATACTCTATCTCGGAAAAAAGAAGTTTTTAGACCTCTAAAAAAGAAAAAGGTTGGCCTTTACACTTGTGGCCCAACTGTTTATTGGTTCGCTCATCTTGGAAATTTAAGAACCTATATTTTTGAGGATATTCTAAAGCGAGTTTTAGAATATAATAGCTACAAGGTAAAGCATTTAATGAATATCACTGATGTTGGCCATTTGACCTCAGATGCTGATACTGGAGAAGACAAAATTGAACTGGCGGCAAGAAGAGAAAGAAAAACCGCCCAACAAATTGCCAATTTTTACACCAAAGCTTTTAAGAAAGATTTGGAACGTTTAAACATTAAAAAGCCAGATATTTGGATTAAAGCAACCGAAACTATAAAAGACCAAATAAATCTGATTAAAATTTTAGAGAAAAAAGGGGTTACCTATAAGATTTCAGATGGAGTCTATTTTGATACTTCGAAATTAAAAACTTATGGGAGATTATGGGGAAAGAAAAAAATAAAGATAAAACCTGGAGCAAGAATAGCAATGGCTCCGGGAAAGAAAAGTCCTACTGATTTCGCTTTGTGGAAATTTGCCCCTTCAGGAGTTAAAAGACAGATGGAATGGGATTCTCCCTGGGGTCGAGGGTTTCCTGGTTGGCATACTGAATGTGTGGTAATGTCAATAAAACATTTAGGAATTCCCTTTGATATCCATACAGGCGGAATTGATCATATCCCAATTCATCATACCAATGAAATTGCCCAAGCTGAAGCTGCTTATGGGAAAGTTTTCGCCAGATATTGGCTCCATGGAGAATTTCTGGTGTTAAAAGAAAACAGGATGGGAAAATCAGAAGGAAATATTATAACTATGGAAAGATTAAAAGAACAAGGATTTAGCCCCTTAGCCTATCGCTACTTATGCCTGAATTGCCATTATCGAAAGAAGCTTCAATTCTCCTGGTCAGTTTTAAAAGCCAGTCAAAATGCCTTAGATAATTTTTATCAGAAAATATCAGAAATTAGACCTAAAACTATAGCGCGATTTCGACGATCGTCAAAATCGCGTTATATGCACAATTTTCAGAAAAAATTCTTGAATTTCATTAATGATGATTTGAACATGCCAAAGGCTTTGGCCCTGATGTGGAACGTTTCAAAAAATAAAAATCTTTCAAATCAGGAAAAATATACAATTTTATTAGATTTTGATAAAATCTTCGCCTTAGATTTAGCTAAAGTTAAAAAACCAAAAATCTCCCAAAAAATAAAAAAACTGGTTGAAACCAGAGAAAAATATCGTCAAGAAAAAAAGTGGAAAAAAGCTGATGAAATAAGAAAAAAAATTAAGAAAATGGGTTATCGGATTGAAGATACTAAAAAGGGACCAAAAATCAAAAAATTATTTTAGCCAGTCTGAAATATCTTTGTTGAAAACCTTATTTACTTCATCAAGTATTTTTTCAACAGAAAGAATTTCTCTTTTCCTTTTTTGTCTCTTTTTTTGGCAAAATTGATAAAAATTTAGAATCTTATTAGTGATTTTTGGCCAGGAATATCTCTTGGCTTCTTTTTGACCCCATTCTCCCATTTTTTTTCTTAAATTTTTATTTTTAATTAGAATTTCAATCCTTTCAGTTAAGGCTCTAAAGCCTTTTGGCTTGACTAAAAATCTCTCTCCTTTTTTCCCTTTAAGAAGTTCTTTATAGCCCTGGTTAGCAAAACCTACCACTGGTAGACCAGAAGCCATAGCTTCCAATAAAACTATTCCGAAACTTTCTCCGTAAATAGAAGGGGCACAAAAAATATCAGCGCTTGTAAAATAAGGGGGAAGTTCTTTTCCAGCTCTCTCTCCCTCAAAATAAGCTTCTTTTAAATTGTGGTCTCTGACCCACAATTGACAATCTTTTTTTAATTCTCCTTCACCAACTATAATTAATCTTAGATTGGAGAATTTTTTTTCTAAAATTTTATAGGCCTTAAGTAAATAAATTAAACCTTTTCTTTTTTCAATTCTGCCAACAAACAAGATATTAGTTTTACCATCAGAAAATTTTTTAATTTTTGGAACTTTTGGATTAAACCTTTCAAGGTCTATTCCATTGGGAATAACCGTTTTTGGTCCAGAATAATTTTTAAAGACCTTGAGGGCCAAAGGAGCAACTCCTATTATCCCATCTATTTTCCATTGGACTATTTTTTTCAAAATATAAAGAAAGACTGGAAAATTTTTTAAAAATTCACTCCCCTCAATATTAGAATGGAAAGTGAGAATATTTAAGGCCTTAGATCTCTCTAAAATTTGGAAAGAGGAAGGGAAGCCAAAATTGTGAAAATGTAAAATATCAAAATTTTCTTTTTCAAAAGTATTCTCAATTGCCAAAGGATTAAAATTTATAGCGAAATCTGATTTACTTCCACCAAAAGGAAGAGGAAAAGAAGTTCCCAAAAGAATAACATTTTTTCCATAATTTTCAGACTGCAATCTTCTAGGAGCAATGACTTTTGAAGCAATTCCCTTTTTTTTGAATTCTTTATTTAATCCCAAAACATGAGTTTTTACTCCCCCTGGTTTCAAAAAAGAATGTAAAGAAATCAATCCGATTTTCATAAATTATTTTTTGATTATATCAAAAACCTAGGAACTTGCCAATTGGTTATCTTTTTGTTAATATCGTAATTGATGAATGAATTACCAGAAAAATTACCCCCTCAATCAATTGAGGCTGAGAGGTCGTTGCTCGGCTGCTTGATGTTAGATAAAAAGGCAATTATTAAAGTAGCTGATTTTCTGCGCCCAAAAGATTTTTACAAAGGAATTCATCAGGAAATTTACAAAGTAATGATAGATCTTTTTGAAAGAAGAGAACCTATTGATCTTTTATCAGTTTCCACTCGCCTTAAAGAAAAAAATCTATTGGAGGAAATTGGTAGAAATAGTTACTTAACCGAACTTATTAATTCTGTCCCCACCGCTAGCCATGTTTTAAATTATGCCCGAATTGTCCAGAAAAAAAGAGTTTTGCGAGATTTAATTGAGGCTTCACACGAGATTGGAACAATGGGCTATAACGAATCAGAAGATACTGATATCTTGTTAGATCGGGCAGAGAAAAGAATTTTTAGTATCGCCCAAAAATCTCTTAGTCAAGATTTTTTGCCAGTAAAAGAGACCTTAGAAGATGCTTTCGAAAGAATTGACCGATTGTCTAAACAAACAGGGATACCCCGGGGCATTCCCACTGGTTTCACTGACTTGGATAACATTCTGGCCGGTCTTCAAAAATCTGACTTGATAATTTTAGCTTCAAGACCCACTTTAGGAAAAAGTTCTTTGGCCCTTAATATCGCTGCCAATATTGCCATTTCGAAAAAAATACCGGTGGGCCTATTTAGTTTAGAGATGTCAAAAGACCAAGTTGCGGATAGATTAATTGCCACTCAGGCCAATGTTGATTTATGGAGATTGAGAACTGGAAGACTTTCTAGTGATGGGGAAGATAATGATTTTGTTAGAATTCAACAGGCCTTAGGTATCTTAGCCGAAGCCCCAATTTATATTGATGATGCCCCTTCTCCTAATATTTTACAAATGAGGGCAATGGCCCGAAGATTGCAGGCAGAAAAAGGATTGGGATTAATCATTGTTGATTATCTGCAATTAATGGAACCGAGAAATCCCAATGATCCGATTGTTCGTCAAATAACTGAAATCTCCAAATCCCTTAAGGCTTTAGCCAGAGAGCTTAATATTCCAGTTTTAGCCATTTCTCAGCTTTCCCGAGCAGTAGAGCAAAGATCTCCCCAAATTCCCAGACTGGCTGATTTAAGAGAGTCAGGATCGCTTGAGCAAGACGCTGACGTTGTTTTATTTATCTATCGAGAGGACAGATATAAACCTGATACCGCAAGAAAAAATATTGCTGATATAATTATTGCCAAACACAGAAATGGTCCAGTAGGAAGAGTTGAATTATATTTTGACGAAAGAAGGGTATCGTTCCACGACTTAGAAAAAGAACTCCAGGAATAGGTATTTTCTCATATCACGACCCACATCGGAAAGGGGTCGGGAGAACCTTTCGGTTCTCCTGTGTAGGAAAATATTAAAAACCGTGGGTTTTTAAAGAGCGGTGTTAGCGGAGCGAAGCGACGCGTGCCGCGACCTAACTATGTATTACCACTATGTATCCCAAATCTATTCAAAAACTTATTGATTTATTTTCTAAATTCCCTACAATCGGGCCAAGAACTGCTGCCCGTTTTGTTTTTTATTTAATGAAAGCAAAAAAAGAGGAAATTAATGAATTAATAAGGTCAATAATTATTTTAAGAAAAAAGATAAAAATTTGTTCTTTTTGTTTCAATCCCTTTGAGCCCTCCTCCGCTAAGGCTACGAAGGGCAAGGGCGAAGAAAGTCTTTGTGAAATCTGCTCTAACCCATCAAGAGATAGAACGATAATTTGTATTGTTGAAAAGGAAACCGATTTGACTTCAATTGAAAAAACAAAAATATATAATGGCCTTTATTTTATTTTAGGCGGGACAGTTTCTGCCTTAAAAAAAGAAGATATAAAAAAATTAAGGATAAAAGAACTAACTGAGAGAATTAAAAGTCCAGAAAAATTTGGAATTTCAGATTCAAAGTTGAAAGAAGTCATTATTGCCACTAATCCAACAACTGAAGGCGAGGCTACTGTTTTGTATCTCAAAAGGGTTTTGAAGCCTTTAAAAATAAAAATCACCCGACTTGGCCGGGGATTACCAGTGGGTGCTGAATTAGAATACTCTGATGAAGAAACCTTAGGATCAGCTTTTGAGGGAAGAAAGTAAAATAAAGAAATTAAAGGAGCCTCGATTGTCGGATTCTCACTGAAATATTAAAACTTTATTAATCAGATTTCAAGTGAATCTACTATGGATCCGACGACAATCGAGGCTTTTTGTTTCCCGAAGAAGGAATACCCTCTCCCTTTTGCAGGGCTGAGGCAAGAGGTACATTTTGTATTATCCCCCATCTAACGTCTGATGGGTAGGTGCCGACTTCTCGGCGTTATTAATACCCCTTGAATCTCCCCTAATTCCCTATCTGTAAAGGAGTAGGAAACCTTTTTCCTTCGGGTCTCCTCATTACCCCATCCATTCCACATCGGTCCCATCTTCTCGAGGGCCAATTATTGCAGGAATGGCTTCGGGATAATAAGGAGAGGACTATCCTGAGTCGCTCGCCCTCCTCCAGCCTTCGGCTGGCGGTCGCTTTAGCGACCTTCGGGCTCGCTCCTTAGAAACCCACGGTTTCTAACGCTCTCCTTTGGAGAGCTGTTTTCCTACACGGGGAAACACCCAGTTTCCCCGACCCCCTTTCTGATTTTATTGGAATTGAAATTCCAATAAAATAATTTTCAGAACAATTCTCTCCCTACTATTTTTTAATTTTCAAAGTACTTTCTTCTTGCTTGACACTTCTATTATAGCAAGCCTACAAAATTTGTCAAGCCATCTACTATTAAATCTCACTGTAACGTATTTTCTACGATCGTAGAAAATACACTACACTCCTTTTTCCAGCTCACTACGCTTCTTCGGCGCATTACGTCGAAAAAAGAGGGAAAGACGGGATTTAATTGAGGTTTTTATGACAACACTTTCGTTGTTGAAGATGCTCTAGTAACCCACTAGAGATTACTAATACCGATATTGAAATCAAACCGACGAAGAAAATTGGCGTACACACAGAGATCACAGTATCACTTTTTGTTTGTCTTGCTTGAAGTTCTTCTGGAGTAAAGCCTAGAGTTTCCGCTAATTGAGGGCTACTCGATGCGAGATGCGGATACATAATGAAACCTGCCACCATACCACTAAAACCAATGATTATCATCCCAACAAAGGTTACTAAAGCTACTTGTAATAGTATATCCCCTAGTTTCTTCATTTTCTTTCTCCTGCTCTGTCCGAGCAAGCTATCTACCAAGGTTGATAGACAATTTGCTCGTGCAGAGCTCTTTCCCTATATTTTTGTATCAAAGAACTATCTCATTTTACGCTTTAATTATACACCCAAATAAAAAATTTGTCAAGGAATTTTGACAAACTTTTTGGCTTTAAATTCTTTATTTTTTACTCTCTATCTTAGTTATTTCTACCTCGGTAAAGGGTTGTCTGTGGCCTTTTTTTACTTTATAACGGGTTTTTGGTTTGTATTTAAACACAATTATTTTTTTTCCTTTCTCCTGTTTTAAAACTTTTCCAATAACCTTTACTCCTTTAACCAAAGGAGTCCCAAATTCTATTTTTTTCTGTTTTTGCAAAAGTAAAACCTCTTTAAAGGTCACTTTTTTTCCCTCTTTCACATCAATTTTTTCAATTTTTATTTTATCTCCTGGCGAGACCAAATATTGCTTCCCACCAGTCTTAATTACCGCCAAAGCCATATTTATAATACTAGGGTCGTCGTAAGGCGACTCCTTCGAAGTTTACCACTAATCTTAACTACTACTGATATAATTTGGACCGCGATTTCTACGATCGTAGAAATCGCGGTCATTTCATTTTCTAAACCTTATTTGATTCCTTTAGTTTTTTCTTTTCTTTAGGTTGTCTTATTTGAAGTTCATTAAGCGAAGCTCTGATTTTGCTAATCATTTGTTTATAATCCGAGTAGGCATTGGAAACCATTGTTGTGGCACGGGCAATTTTATTTTCTAAAATATTTTCCATTTCATCTAAGTTCCTGGAAATACTAATTAAATGATTTTGGAGATTTTCCATATCAATGGACATTGCATATTGAAGATGGAGACGATACATATATAAAAGTAAGGGCAAAACCATTGAATAAGGCATTAGAATGACATCATTTTCCCGGGCTTTCAGATGAGCTTCACGACAAACACCATAGACTGAATCAGGTACGGCAGCAATGGCTTGGGACCAGGTAACGCTTGGGTCAATATATTGTTTTACTTCTTTAATCCTCTTTACAGTTTCTTTTTCAATCTCTCCGATAATTTCCTTTCTTTTTTTAGGAGAGGACTCTTTTTCCAGTTCTAAAATTAGGCTTCCAGCTGGCCATTTTGAGTCAATTGGGAGCCTTTTATTATTTGGCAGAATTAAAGCAAACTCCACGGTTTTTCCTCTAACGGTAAAATTACTCTCAATCATTTCTGGTGGTAATTTTTTAAAAGTTTCTCTTAAAATTTCTTCCCCAGAGATTCCTTTGGTTGATGTTCCAGCAATGATTTCATCTACCCTTTTTATTCTCTCTGAAAATTCAGCTTCTTTTTGCTGACGGACTTGGTCAGCTCTTTTTAAATCTTCTAATAAATCCTTAGTCTTTTCAATTCCATTTTTTAAATGATCCTGAAGTTGAGTACCCAAAAGCAACTTCTCTTTAATTTCTTGTATATCTTGGGCTTGTTGTAAATTTATTTGGGACTGTTGGCCAAGCCCTCCACTTACTTTTAAGAGAAAATAAATTAAAATCCCAGCCCCACCTGCCACAATTAAAAAAATAATTAAAATAAAAAGAAAATCGGCCATTAAAATAGATTAACATTTTCTATAAATGCTGTCAAAAAAGCCCGAGAATTATTCTCGGGCTGGATTTTTAAAAGATTTTAAACAGCAGTCAATTCTCACCTAGCTAATAAATTCTGAGTAAATAAAATCTGAAATAAAACAAAAATAATATAAATTAAGAGTAAAAATATTGCCTCTTTTCTTGAAATAATTTCATGTGTTCTTGAAAAAATCATAAAAAACAAAGCCGTAAGCGTTGTAAAAATAATACCGATAAAATAAGGTGAGAGATCGGCAATTTCAAAAGGACAAATCAAAGCCAATAGCCCTAAAACTAAAGTAGCATTAATTACTACCGATCCTATTACATCTCCAATAATCATTTCTTTGCGGCCCATAGTAATTGATCTTATTCCAAAAGTTATTTCTGGCAAGGAAGTACCCAAGGCCACAAAGAGTACTCCAATAAATACTAAGGGTATATCAAGAACTAATGCTAAATTTCTGGCTGAAAAAACAACTCCTTCAGCAGAAAGTAAAAGTAGAAAAACTGCCCCCAAAAATATCCCCAAATTTCTAAAAAATATTTTAAACCCAGACCGATTTTCTCTAAAAGAATTGGAAAGAATCCTGGTAAATCTTTCTTCTTGGGAAAGAAGTTGGCGAAAATAAAAAACTAAAACCGATAGCAAGACTATTCCATCTATCCTTGAAAGTTCTTTATCTAATATTAAAAGAAGGGGTAAAAGACTAATAATACTGGCATCAAAAGCAGCTCGCTGTAAAACCTTTCCTTGAAATTTAAGCCCTTTTGCTAAGAAAGTGCCAATACCTATTACCAAAGTTAGAACTATAATATTTGAACCTAAGATAGTGCCGAAAGAAAGATTAGGAACTTGCCTAATAGCAGAACTAATTCCAATAAAAATTTCCGGTGTCGAAGTGGCAAATGCCATTAAAACTGCAGTCACTATAAACTCTCTCCATCTTAAGAAATGAGCTATTATAGTCAGGGTTCGAACCACCCAGGATCCAGAATAAACTAAAACTAAGCAAGAGATAATAAAAATAAAAATATATAAAATCATACCGCTTTTTTAACTATGAAATGCCATTTGGTGGCCTCAATTAAAATTATTTCTATCATTCCTAAGGAAAAAATAATTAACCAATCATTAAATCCCAAAGATACCGTCTTTAAAAGAGTCTGAAATATAGGTAGATAAAGAGCTAAAACGAGCATTAAAATTCCAATTCCGATAGCAGCCACCAAAAGTTTATTGGAAAAAGGATTAATATGCCACAAATTACGCCTTAAACTTTTACAGGAGAAAACATAAAAAAGTGAATCAATAGTTAGGCAGGCAAAAATCATGGTTCTTACATAACTAATATCATGTTTTTGCTCCCAAAGCCAGAGAAATAATCCCAAAAGTAAAAAATCAGTAATCAATCCGATAATAAAAATTATTGCCTTCATCTCCCGAGTCAATAAAGGAGCATTACGGACTTGAGGTCTTCTTTGCATTAAGTCTTTTTCTTTTGGTTCAAAGGCTAAGGCGATATCAGGCAAACCGTCTTCGACTAAATTCACCCACAAGATCTGGGCCGGTAAAATAGGCAAAGGAAAACCAGCAAGTAAGGCGCCTCCGACTAAAACTACCTCGCTGAAACTATCTGAAAGAAGATAAACAATGACTTTTCTGATGTTATCAATAATTGCTCTTCCTTCTTCTATTGCTGCCACAATGATATTAAAACTATCTGGCAAAAGAATTAGGTCTGAAACTTCTTTAGCGACATCAGTGCCTGAACCCAAAGCTACCCCAATATCTGCCTTTTTTAAGGCCGGAGCATCATTTATTCCATCACCAGTCATGGCTACCACTTCACCCTTTTCCTGCCAGGCCTCAATAATTCTCATTTTATGTTTTGGTTCAACTCTGGCATAAATTTGAATTCTATCTAAAATTTTATCGAAGTCCCTATCAGATATCTTATCTAAATCTTTTCCTTCTAAAATGTTTTCCTCTTTAATTTTAAACCCAAGATCTTTTGCCACTGCTTTAGCGGTTAATTTATGATCTCCGGTAACAATAATTGGTTTCATTCCCGCTTGCTTACAAATCTTCATTGCTTCCTTTACTTCCTTTCTAACAGGATCTTTTAAAGTAATAAAACCAACAAAATTTAAATCATTTATCAAATCCTCAATTATCAGAGAACTGTTCTCTGGTAATTTGATTTTTCGGTAAGCTGAGGCTACAACTCTTAATCCTTTTTGAGCCAATTCTTCTAATCTCTTTTCTAATTTCTCTTTTTCCTCTTTTTTTAATATACAGATATCTAAAATTCTTTCTGGAGCACCGCAAGCATAGAGAAAATTTTGGTCATTTTCTTCATACAGAGTAGCGACGAATTTATTTACTGGATTAAAAGGAATTTCGGCAATTTTTTTTCTTTCCCTCTCACCAAATTTTTGGTGGGGGTTTCTATCAATACCCGCCTCAATTCCAGCCTCCAATAATGCCCTATCAGTTGGCCTTCCTCTAAAAATCCATTTCTCTTTTAAGGCATCTGGATTTTCAATAAAAGCTTCAGACGTCAAAGTGGCAGATTTTAGAGCTAGAAATCTATCCCCTATTACTTCACTTACTTTCATTTTCCCTTCGGTTAAAGTGGCGGTTTTATCTGTACAAATTATACTAGTACTACCTAAAGTTTCAGCTGCCAAAAGTTTTCTGACCAATCCTTTTCTTTTTAAAATTCTCTGCATCCCTAGGGCTAAAATTACGGTCATTGCCACCGGCAATCCTTCGGGAATAGCAGCTACCGCTACTGCCACCGAAGTCTCAAACATTTCCAAAAAGGTATTTCCGGTAATTATCCCTTCAATGAAAATAAAAATACAAATTACAATGATTACTCCCCCGATAATTTTAGCAAGATGAGCTAATTTTTTTTGTAAAGGGGTCTTTTCTTCCTTAGTTTCTTTTATCATTTTGGCTACTTTACCCATTTCAGTTTTAAGCCCAATTGCCGTAGCTATTGCCTTTGCCTTTCCATTTTCAACAATTGTTCCCATATAAACCATATTATCTCTGTCAGCCATTGGAGTTTCCTTTGGTAAGATATCTGAATATTTTTTAGCTGCTAGCCATTCTCCAGTTAGAGCCATCTCATTGGTCTTTAGATTTAAGACGGTGATAATCCTTCCATCAGCTGGTACTTTATCTCCGGGATTTAAAAGAAAAATATCTCCCGGAACAAGATTTCTAGAATCAATGATTTTAGGATTTCCCTCCCTTATTACCTTGGCTTTTACTTTAACTACTTTTTTAAGTTCTCTTAGGGCTTTTGAAGCCTTGTTTTCTTGAAAAAAACCAACAATAGTATTTAAAATTACCGCTCCAAAAATGACAATTGAGTCAGTATATTCTTTTAAAATCGAAGTAATGATTCCAGCGATTATTAAAATATAAATTAAAGGGCTTTTGAATTGTTCAAAAAATATTTCCAGCCTTGATAAAGGTTTTTCTTCGGGAAACAAATTTAGGCCTGATTTTTCCTGTCTTTTTTTTATTTCTTTTTCTGACAAACCTTGTTCAGAATTGGAATTTAACTTTTTTATAACTTCCTGCCAAGATAAATTGTGCCAAAGAGTTGCTTGATTCATTATTTCATTATAAATAAAAAGAGGGTTGACTTAAAGCCTTCTATTGACCTTTGCCTAAAATTTTATTTTGGTATATAATAATAAAATAATTAATTAAAGCCCGGCATTGATGAATTATTGACCGCCAAATGGCTGTGGATAGTTAATTCAATGCTGAAAAAATTCTATGATTGGCGACCTTCCAGAAAAATTAAGAGAAGCCTTGGTAGGGATAGTTAAAACTACTGGCAGATTAACCGAGGAGGCTATTAGTGTAGTAAAGAATACCTTGGTTAGTGCTTTAGAGGGTGTTGAAGATGTGGCAGGAAAGAGTTTTGAAATTGGAGTTAATGCCATAAAAGGAGGAATAAAGGGTGTTTCCGAAGCTGGGATTACTTTAGTTGAAGCTACTCATGATTTAGTAAAAGGGGTAGTTGAGGGAGTAGTTGGGGTAGGAGGAGATGTGGTAGGAACGGCAAAAGGTGCAATTGAGGCTTCTATTAAAGGAGCATCTGAGTTAGGTGAAAATGTCGGAGAAGTAGCAGTCAAAGCAGTTCAGGGAGTAATTGATGGAACTAAAACAGTAGGAGGAGATGTGGCTACAGTAACAAAAGAAGCTGTCTTGGGAGCAATAAAGGCGGCAGAAGGAATCAGCAGTGAGGCAGGTTCAGCTGTGAAAGATGCTTTAAAGAGGGCAATTAAAGGAGCAAAAGAAATAATTGAGGCACCTTTTAAAAAATAAAGATAATTCTGATAGATTTCAAAAAGCACGGGGCTAGGCCCCGTGCTTTTATTGCGGCCCCATCGGGAGTCGAACCCGAGTTACAAGGATGAGAACCTTGCGTCCTAAGCCACTAGACGATGGGGCCTTAGTCGCCTCAGTCGCTCTGCTCCTTCGGCTCCCCATGGGAGACACCTAAGGTTTTTCCCTCTGGTCTTCGCTTCGCTCAGGTCACCCTCTTCCTAAAAGGAATTCTTATCTAATCTATCACATAATTTGAGTTTTGTCTATTAAAATACTCTAATTTCCTCTATTATTTTTTCCATCTCCATTTCCTTTGAACCATCGACTAAAATTAAATCTCCTTTTTTTATCTCCTTTTGCAAAGTTTTTCCAGCCTGGGAAATCTCATCAAATTGAAAGATTTTTTCTTTTGTCATTCCTTTAATATAAGCCCCTTGAGCAATGAATTTTGCTCTTGAACCAATAGTAAAAAGTAAATCTGCATTTTTTGCCACCCTTTCTCCAATTGATTCATGGGCTCCAATCGTGTATTTTCCAATCCCCAAAATATCTCCCAAGACAGCAATTCTCTTCCCCGAAATTTCAATTTTTCCTAAAATTTCCAAAGCTTCGGTCATCGAAAAAACTGAGGCTGATTGAGAATCATTTAAAATTAGAGAATTTTTAATTCCTTTAATCAATCTCATTTTCCCGGGAAGGGATTTATAATTCTTCAAGGCCTGAGAAATTTCAACTAAATTTAAATTTAAAATTATCCCTACTGAAATAGCTGATAGAGCACTATAAATCTGTTCTTTGCCAAAAAGATAATCTAACCAAATAGGTACAACCTTACCCTGATAATTTAATTTAAAATTTGTTCCTGTATTTAATTTAATATCGGTGGCTAAAACATCGGCTCCTTCCTGAAAACCAAAAGTCAGAGCATCTAAATTTGTTAAATCTTTTATTCCCCTGGCCGTTTCATCATCAAAATTTAAAACTAAATGACCTTGGGAGGGTAAAATTTTAGCTAGTTTTACTATTTCTTCAGTATCTTTTTTTTCTCCAGCAAAAAAGGGGCCCGCCGAAGGTGGGAGGGTGGTGGGTGGGTTGTAGTCTTGACCTGGAGGAATCTCGCCGATATGAGTTACTACTAAGATTGGACGTTTAGAATTTTTTACTAAAAATTTGAGGGTCTTGGTTTTTTTTATTTTTGTTTCAAAAATCAAAATTTCATTTTTTCCAGGATTGAAAGGTAATTTGTCATCAATAATTTTTTTAACTTTTCTGCCTTTGCCGAAGGCTGTAGCGGAAAAAGATTTCCTCAATATCTGATAAATAGCTTCGGCGGCACAAGAGCAACCCTTACCAGTAACGATAATAACTTGAGGTTTTTGAAAATAGAATATAATTTTTGATAAAAGATTAAACATATCACTCGTAGTCAGGTGGTATCTGCCAATAATCTATGATATATTTTGCCAATTCTCTAAAAATTGGAGCAGCTGAGTATTCAGCGGTTTTAGTAATTGGGTTGTTAAGTTTTATTAAAATTAAAAATTGAGGATTGAAAGCAGGAGCGAATCCAACAAAAGTCTGAATGGTTTTTTCAGAATAACCTTTCTTTTCAATTTCCAAAGCTGACCAGGGAATCTGAGCGGTTCCAGTTTTACCAGCAATATAGTATCTGGGAATTTTAGCTGCTTTTCCAAAACCGTGTTCTACCACACTCACCAACATAGCCGTTAATTGAGAGGAGGTTCTCTGAGAAATAAGAAAATCTTTAAAAATCTCAGGCTGAATTTCAGTTGTCTTATTATTTTCGATAATCTTTTCGACAATATAGGGCCTAACTAATCTCCCACCATTAGCAATTGCACAAAAGGCTCTGGCCAATTGGATTGGGGTTATGGCAATTCCCTGGCCAAAGGAAGCGGTAGCAAAATTTACTTCATAACCTTTTTTTAGCTCAGTATTTTGAGAAAAAACTTCCCCTTGTAAGTCAATTCCAGTTTCTTCAAAGAGGCCAAATCTTTCAATATATTCTAAAAAAATATCATGACTAATTTGGTGCTCAGCAAACACTGCCCCAGTGTTGATTGATTTTTCTAAAACCTCGGTCATGGTTATTTCGCCTGGATAGGTTCTCCTTTCATAGTTATAAATAGGCCAGCCCCCGATTTTTATTATCCCTGGATCAGTATAAGTAGTATGGGGAGTTATTTTTTCTT
The DNA here is from genome assembly GCA_020148145.1 of Patescibacteria group bacterium. Classification (NCBI taxonomy): domain Bacteria; species Patescibacteria group bacterium. Next base: position 62,432 of record JAHCRE010000016.1, read on the forward strand.
GGTCTAAAGCAGCAGCCATAGTGATTGGTTTAAAAACTGAACCTGGTTCAAAAAGTTCCTGAATTGTTCTATTTTTAAAAATTCCTAAATTTTCAACTTCTGAATATTGATTGGGGTCAAAACTAGGAAAATTAGCCAAGGCTATTACTTTACCTAAATTAGGATTCATAACTATAATTTGACCTTCCTCAATCTCAAATTTTTCTTTAGCTTCTTTTAATATTTTTTCAGCCATAAATTGAATATTATAATCAATGGTTAACAAAATATTAGAACCTTCTCGAATTGAAGAATTTTCGGAATTAAACAAAATTAAAGATCCTCCCAAATTTCTCTCCCCTTCTAAAAATCCTTCTTTCCCCCTCAAGGCATCATTATAGAAACCCTCTACTCCGTATTGCCCTTCCCCTTCGCCTCCTAAAAAACCAACCAAATGGGAGGCTAAAGATTCTAAGGGATAATGCCTCAATTCTTCCTTATCTAAATAAATTCCTGATAAATCCATCTCTTTTAAATGATTGATTTCTTCTTCAGTTAATTTATGTTTTAAAATGACAAAAAGGCTTTCTTCATTTTTGGAAGTGATTTTTTCGAAAATTTTATCTTTCTCTAAATTTAAAATCTCGCTTAAATTTTGGGCAATTTCTTCTTTGTTTTTAATTTCTCTAGGAGAGGCATAACAAAATTTCCAAGTTTTATTAACTGCTAAAGAATATAAACTCTCTCTATCTTGTAAAAAAATCTCTCCCCTTTTTCCTTGAATTTGGGTAAAAAATTTTTGTTGGCCTTGAGCCAGGGCCTTGTAAAGATCCTGATTTAATATCTGAACAAAAAAAAGCTTGCTAATAATAGCCGCCCCAAATAAAAGAATAAATATTAAAATTAAATTTACCCTCCAATACTTCATTTGGTTGCAATTTGAGTATCTGAAACCTGAATATAATGAATTTTATCCACTTTTTCAAAACCAAATTCTAATATTTTATTTTCAAGAGTTTCTAAAGAATTAATTTTTACTGAATTAATCTTTAAAGTTTCATTTTCTTTAATAATTTCCTCTAATTTTTTTTGATAATCTTTGATTTGATAAGTTTGAGAAATCATTGCATTAACTTGGAAAATATAAAAAGCCAAAAGGGCTAATATTGAAATAAATATTATTACCCAAAAGGCTTTCAGATTAAATCTTAACTTTAAAGTTAAGCCACGATTAATTAAAAGGGAAGGATTTGAAATAGAAGTAGTATTCATAGCTTTATGGCTACTCGAAGTTTAGCTGACCTCGAGCGAGGATTTATGAATATCTCAGCCTTGGTTGGTGTCTTTGGTTTTTTAGTTAAAATTTTTAAAAGACCCTGTTTTGAATTATCTCTTAAGAAATTTTTAGAAATTCTATCTTCTAAAGAATGAAAGGAAATTATAATTAATTTTCCTTGAGGTTTCAGAATTTCTAAGGCCTGAGGGAGGGCTTTTTCTAAATTCTTTAATTCATCATTAACGGCGATCCGTAAGGCCTGAAAACTTTTTGTAGCAAAGTGGATTTTTTTATGGCGATACCAACTAGGAACCGCCCTTTTTATAATTTCTACCAATTGAAGGGTGGTTCCAATCTTTCTTACTTTTCTATTTTCAACAATCTCTCTGGTAATCCTTCTTGAAAATTTTTCTTCTCCATATTCTTTAAAAATTTTTTCCAGTTTTTTTTCTGACCAACCATTTATAATTTTTTCTGCAGTCAGACCGTCACATGATTTCGACGATCGTAGAAAATGCGTTACATTATATCTCATATCTAATGGCTCATTTTTCAAAAAAGAAAACCCTCCTTTACTTTCTTTTAGATGCCAACTGGAAATTCCGAGATCAAACAAAATTCCTAAAACCTGTTTGAAATTATATCTTTTAACAATTTCCTTTAGATTTGAAAAATTATCGTAAACAAGAATTAAATTCTTTTTGAATCTTGCTTTTTTATATTTAATTTTGAGCTCTCTAATTAATTCTGGATTCCAGTCAATTCCTAATAACTTTCCCTTAGGTAATATTTTTTCGATAATTGCTAAGGCATGTCCACCTTCTCCAATTGTGCAGTCAATAAAATTCTGATTGGATTCAGGCGTTAGATATTTAATAACTTCTTTTTGAAGAACAGGAACGTGAACCATTTTTATATTCCTAATTGCTGAAGCCTTGAAGCCATATCCCCTATTTCCTTTTCTGTTTTTTCCTTATACTTTTGCCATTTTTTCTCATCCCAAATTTCTATTCTGTTTGAAAGTCCGAGTAAAACTACATTCTTTTTTAAAAGGGCGTATTTTTTTAAATAATCAGGGATCAAAATCCTACCTAATTTATCTAATTCAACATCAACTGCTCCTGCCAACATAATCCTGGCAAAACCCCGGGCCTCTAACTGGCTGGCTGGTAATTTGCTCAATTTTTCGGACATTATCCCCCATTCTTTTAAAGGATAAATAACTAAACAATTATCCAAACCCCTAGTAATTATTACTTTTTTTCTAAGTTCTTTTCTGAATTTCGCCGGAATAGCCAGCCTCTTTTTAGTATCAATAGTATAACGATATTCGCCAATAAACATAGTTTTCCACAAAAAGTCTTAGTTATCCCACAGTTTTCCACAATTCCCCACTCCACCTTCTTTATACTCCACTTCATAGTATCAAGTCAAATAAAAGTAAAATAAGTTCAAATTTAATTCAAAACCTAATTCTTTTCCACAGAAAATCCACAGATAGTAAAAACAGCCTTTTTAGAGCTGTTTTAAAGTCAGCAATATAATTTTTAAAAAGCTAATAAAATCCAAAGGGAATTTTAGATTCAAGAGGAAAATATTCAAACTCTGGAGAATAGCTAATGGGGGGTGGGAAGAAAGGGATCTTGAAAATTTCCTCAAGAGTTTTATATTCTTCAGGCGCTTCAACTTCTACTGGCTGATTGAAGTTGGAAAAATCCATATCTATCTTAATAGTAATTTTTCCTTTTTTAGTTTTATCAAATTTACTCAAGTCAATTTCTTTTTCTCCCTTAACCTTATGAAGCAACATGTCTTTTTTACCAATCCAAAACTCAGCTGTAATTTCCCCCAGTTTCTCAAAAGATTTATCAAGTTCGATTGAAAGCTTCTCTTGAAATTCCTTCCATTGTTCTTCTGTAGGAGGTGGACCAAATTTAATAGTGCTTATTAGTATTTTGTATAACTCGGGAATAATTTTTTTTACCTCTTTTTCATTTAAAGCAACTAAATAATGATAGGTTTTTTCATCTTTGATCTCTTTGTCTAAAAATTCTCTTTTTACAACATATAATCTTTTACCTTCTAATAAGGACTTTAAATTTTCAATCATTTCTTCTTGTTTTTCTTTTTCTTTTTGCATTTCTTCTTCTATTTCTGATGTGTAAAGACTTCCTAATAAAATCCTCATCAATTGTACCTCATCAATTTTAATCCACTGATTCTTAATTCCGCTTAAATCAATGCCAAGTATCTCGAAAAAGGGTTCTAAAAAGGGAAGGGCAGGAATGGTAGTCAATTTTGAATAAAATTCTTCTCCTATGACCTTGCTTTCTCCAACTAAAGAAAATTGCATTCCTTCGAAAGCTAACGCCATATTAAAATCTCCGACTGATTTAGGATTTTTAGGATTGGTATTATCTGAATCGCTCCCAAAAGCCATAGAGATTTTAAAAGCTTCCTTTGTATCTTCTTTTGCTTCTATGTCGATTTTTGTTTCAGAATGAACAGTTTTCAATTCTCCCATTTTAATAGCCATTTCCTCTATCACCTTTTCTGGCTCAGGCCTAAAGGGATTCCAAAGAGGATCCCAAGCTCTGGAATAAAGCGCAATGCCAATTCCAACTATTCCTAAAATTATTATTCCGGCAATAATTTTTATAACCTTACTTTTCTTTGAAGGGAGTCCTACAGAAATTTGTATTTTTTCTTCAATTGGTTCCATTTTATTTTATTATAAACAAAAAATTAAAAAGAAAAAATGTGGAAAAACTAAGGGTTAATTATTAATTTGAATTCTTCTGGTTCAACTTCTACTTTATCCCCTCTTTTTATTTTTTGCGATAATAGGGCTTGGGCAAGAACATTTCCAACTTTATCTTGAATGACCCTTTTTATTTCTCTAGCTCCAAAAACTGGGTTATAACCCAATTCAACAATTTTCTCTTTTAGGGGTGCGGTAATTATAAGTTCAATGTCTTTATTCTTAAGATTTTTCTTTAACTTTTGAAGTATTAATTCAGCAATATCCAAAAGATTCTCTTTAGTTAAGGGGCGGAAAACAACTACAGCATCGAAACGATTAATAAATTCTGGTCTAAAAATACCCCCTTGAAAAAGATGGCTCAAAAGATCTTCTTTTATAATATCTAATTTTTTATCCAATCTAATGTCTTCCCAAATAATCTCTGCTCCAGCATTTGAGGTAGCAATAATTATTGTATTTTTGAAATCAACCTTTCGACCTAAACCATCAGTTAAATGACCTTCATCTAAAACCTGCAAAAATAAATTTAAAATATTGGGATGGGCTTTTTCAATTTCATCTAATAAAACTAGAGAAAAAGGGTTTTCTCTAACCGGGGTTGTTAATAAACCTTCTTCAATAACCGAACCTATCAGCCTTGGAATGTCTTCAATTGCTTGAAATTCGGACATATCTAGTCTTATCATTCTCGCCTCTGAACCAAAATAAATTTGGGCTAAAGCCTTTGATGTTTCGGTCTTTCCTACTCCAGTAGGTCCCAAAAACAAGAAACTTCCCATTGGTCCTTTTCTGACAGTCACTTCTGTTCTTGCCCTTCTTAAGGCTGAAGAAACTTCTTTTACTGCCTCATCCTGATTAATAATTCTTTTATGAATCAATTTTTCCAAATTTAATAGAATTTCTCTTTCTTTAATCTCTATTTCTCCAATTGGAATTTGAGTCTTATCAGAAATAATTCTGGCCACATGCTCAGGCAAAACGACCTTGCTTTTTGTAAAATTGGCAACATAAACTATTATTTCGTCCAAAAGATCAATTGCCTTTTTTGGAAATGTAATGGCCGGCAAATATTTTGCAGAATATCTTACAATATCTCTAACTGATGGATAACTAACAAATATTTTATATTTTTTCTCCAGAGCTGGGATTCGATTTTCCAAAATCCTAATTGTATCTCTTTCAAGAACCTCAGAAATTTCAACCTTTTCAAAGAGATTTAAAATTGAAGTACTAGGTTCAATGAATTTGTGAAGTCCAGGATAATTTGTGATTGCTATCATTTGAAAATCAGGTAAGGACAAATAGGAAGTAATTATTCCTGAAATATCTATTACTCCTGGCCGGGGTTCTTGGCCAATATAGTTATGAAAATCATCTATTACTAAAATAACATTTCCAGCTACAATTACCTCCTGAAAAATTTTGTCTAAGATTACCTCCGCCTCTTCCCGAGACCCTGCATGAGATAGAACCGAAACAATGTCAAGAGAGACTATTCTTTTTGAATTAATTTGAGGGAAGCTTAAATCAAAAAGGGCGCGCCTTGCTAATTCCTGCATTAATTTCATCCTTCCTGCCCCCGGTTCGCCAATTAAAAGAACATTATTTATTTCCTCTCTGCTTAATATCCTTTCAATTGCAGATAATTCTTTTTCTAAACCAACCATTTCTCTATAGCCTTTCATTTTTACTGTATTTGACCAATCAGTGGAAAATCGATCTAAAGTTATCGTATAACCTGCCGCCCAATCTTTGGCAATTGAACCTCTTTTTAGTAAATTTTTGTATTCCCAGAATTTTTTTTCCTCCTTAATTTTTTCTTCCAAATTTTCTAACCACCAACAAATATTTCCAATATCTTCAGCCTTAAGATTTGAATCAATTAAAATCTTTTTGAAAATCCGATTGTGTTTGGCCAGGGCGGAAATTACATCCCCTATTTCAATTCTCGTTTTTCCTTTTCTCTTTGCTATTTTCAGAGATTCAAGAATTGAATCCTGAAAATCCTTCGAATATTTTTTTTCAAATCTTTTACTCTTTGAATTCTTTAATTTATCTTTTAATATTTTTTTGACTTCATTTAAATCTAAAATTACCCGAGAAAAGAGGAAATTTAATTTTGGATTATCTTCCAAAAGAAACCAAAACAAAATCGTTGAATTAATTTCTGATAATTTTTTTGATTTAGCAAATAAAAGAGACTTATAAACTGCTCTTGCTACTTCAAAATTCAAAAACTCAGCCAAATTGTATTTCCCAAGGTTTATTACTGCATCTTCTAAAAGTTCTGCCTGCCCGCCAAAGCTCGGAGGACGGAGGCGGGGCCTTTTCAGTTTCGAATTTAAAAATACTTCTTTGAGAAAATTTTTAAAAGATAGAGTTAAGAAAATTATTGAAAGGCCCAAGACTCTTTCAGGCAAAGTTTCTTCAGCCAAAAAACCATATAAAAAAGTTAGAAACGAAATTAGAAATAAAGCAAAAAATAAATTCTTTAAAAATTTAGCATATCTAAAATTCGGGTATCTTTCCCATCTAACTGCCCGAAAAATTTGAGCTTCTTTTAAACTGAAGTTAAACATTTTAATCTAGTAAAGCGATTACAGAAATAAAAGTTTAAAACCGTAGTAAATTCCGAAAATTAAAAGAAAAGGTGATATCAACCAAAGAAGAAATAAAATTGCTCCAAAAAAAATTAGGAAAATTTCTATGAAAATCCCAATAAATATTAAAGCGCTCCTCATTATTGCCCCCAAAATTCGGGAAATTAAATTTGAAAAAAAAGTCTCCAAATACTTTGGAATGTCAAGTCCCCGGGGATATTGCCATGTGTATTTTCGCCAATGGGAAAAGAAGGTTTTAATGAGTAAGGGGATGGAAAAGTAATTTGAATTAAATAAAAGAAGGTTTTTCCAGACTTTCAAAATTACTTTAGATTGATTAAAAAAGTGCCAGGTTAAATATTGAACTAAAATATTTTTAGCCAAAGATTCAATCATTTTTCTATTATACCATAGATAATTTTTCAAATAAAAAACCGCCAGGGGCGGTTTTTCGAAATTAACCTTAAAAATATTAAGATTAAATAAAAATCAACTTCTTTCTCTTGGCTAATATAGGAACTAATTCATAGGCTCCAAAAAGAACACCGGTGTAAAACAAATTGCCTAATAAGGTATTGCGGAAAAAAGGCAGGGCTTGAAAATAGCATTGAATCAATCCTGACCAGGTTGGAGAATACCAGGGGGTAAATTGCCAAACCGCAAAATTGGTAATCAAAAAAAATAAAACTGAAGCCAATAGACTCCCAGCTAAAATAGTCTCTAGACTTTTATATTTTTTTATCACCAATCCAATTAGACCAATTAAAGCAAAACTTCCATAAACTATCAACATTAGTTTCCATTCATAAAAACCCAAAAAAATATCACCCAAAAACATAGTTAAAACAGGTAAAAACGGAGATAACAACCCTCCCAAATAAACTCCAGAAAATAATGAAATTGCAGCAATTGGTGTAAAGTTCCATGGATGAGGTAAAAGCCTGAAGACTATACCGAAAATGACCAAAATCGCTGAAATGATAATTTTATTTTTTTGACTCATATTTTTATTTTTTATTTATTATTTATTATAGTTGACTTTCGATGTACTTCCATTCAACTAAATCACCATTTTTTAATTGATAATCACCTGCCCCTACTTGAACGTATTCATTATTAACCCAATACTGCCACCATAAATTTCTTTTAGAATCATTAGCAAAGCTGTCAATGGATTCAATAAAAACTCCCAAATTAGGATATTCTTTAAAAGAAAACTCTAAATTATTTTCCTGAGTTACTTTTTTTAATAAATCAAAAACTGTTTTTTTTTCTCTTAATTCAATGTCCTTAAAATTCTTGACATTACCTTCACCAAAATCAAACAAAAGAGAAACCTTTATTTCTTCCTCAATCCTAACCTCAGTAGGCGGTGCTTCAATTTCTACAAGATATTGAACCAGAAAAAATCCAACAATTAAAACAGCAATTAGAATAAAAATTTTAAGTGAAATTTTCATAATTTTTGGCTAATCTATTGAAGCGAGGTCTCGACAGGAAGATTTTCTGGTGGAACAATAGCTTTATTTTTCCTTTTAAGGTATTTTACTAAAAAAAGTCCTATTAAGCAAACCATTGGGATTCCAACTATTAACCAAGGCCAACTTTGATAAAAAACTCCCAAAATAGAGGCCGAAAAGATCAGTCTTCCCTCCCTAATATTTAATTTTAAAGGAATTTTCAGTCCGGGGCTAACACTAAAACTTTGGCGATCTAAGGGGACGGCCAGAACCGAGAGATTGGTCCCCTTTCTTCCTTCTTCTTTAGCTGAAATAGTAATTTTTACTTCTTTTTTTTCTCCAGCCTCCAAACGGAAATTATTTGGCTCAATTTTTATCCAGTCATTTAATTCATCGGGAAAAACTTGGAAAAATCCTGCGACCTTCGAGAGATTATAAACTAAAATTTCTGTTTTTTTTGACTGACCGGCTTTTAATTCTAAATCTAAAAACGAAGGATTGGTTCCAATTCCAATAGCTAAAGCTGACTCAAAAGAAAAGAGAAAATAGAAACCGAAAAGTAGAATTGTTGAAATTTTTAATTTCATTATTGACTAGCAGTTGCCCAAAAAGTTAGATTACCTTCTTTAATTCCAAGGCCTGTCCAGCTACTGGGAATAGTTAATTCCACTAAAATATTTTTATCTGATCCAGTATTAATAACAGTGTTAAATTCTGGCCAATGTAGCACATCTAAGGTGATATTCTCTTTAAAAATCTGATCGCCACTGACAATTCCCTCAAGGTAAATATTAACATTACCTGTATTTTGAATTAAAAGTTGATCACTGGCCTGAGTCCCGGTGACTAGATGCCCAAAGTCAATCTGTTTTTTGTCAACGATAAAAGCGATTTCTGGAATCGGTGGAACTGGCTGGATTATCTCTACTCTTAACCCAATATTCTGACTAATCCCTTCCCCGACTAATAAACTTACCTGATTAGTTCGGATATAACCTGATTTTTCAGCATAAACCTGATAAGTTCCTGGGTTATCAATAACCAAATCGGCTTGGCCATCCTGGTCAGTAGTAAAAGTCTGACTATTAACATAAATTATAGCCTCAGCCAGAGGTTTCCATTCAGAATCTTCAAAATATTCCACTTTGGCTTCAAGGCTATCTCCTGGATTAATCTTTTGACTAGCTAAAGTTAATCTCGTAGGCAACCAACCCCACTCCCCAAAATACCACAAGACTTCATCACCCGGTTCCAAGATGTAGTCAGCTGCCCCAATCGCTGGCATTTCATAGTTTACAAAATAAAGCCAACCAATTAGGTCATGGGCTTCTTCATCATTAATCTTTTTTAAATAAGGACCAAAACTGGTTTCCTCAATCAAATAGGTATAGCTACAGACTTCTGCTCCATTCTCGATAATATCTAAGGCAGTAGTCGCTCTTATTCTAGCATCACAAATATTATTATTTTCTCCCTCAATTCTTAAATAATGTAATCTATTTATTGGATAGTAATTTTGGGTTAAGGCAATCACTGCATAGGCAGTTAAAACTGGATAACCTTTGTCTTCGGAGGCGACCCATTTAAAGGAACCATTTGTTTTTTGTAAAGATTTTAAGTGGTCAACTGGATTTTGGTCATTTTTTTGCCAGTCGTAAGGGTTTTGACCTAATTTATAAATTGCTGAAATTATCCAGGTATCAGAACCAGAATCAGATTCACTGCCAGGAAGATATGGAAAGCCGCCGTCATTATTCTGGCTTGATTTTAAATAATCAATGGCTTTAATAATTACTGGGTCATCGGGAGAAACTCCAACCTCCAACAAAGCCATAATGGCTGCGGCTGTATCGTTAGTGTCACTCTGACCCAAAATAGCATAACTCCAGCCACCATCTTCATTTTGATTATTTAAAATAAAATTTTTAGAATCTTGAATAATTTGATTAGAAATAATTTCTCCGGCTGAAAGTAAAGCTAAAATTCCCCAAAAATCATCGTTTAATAACTCAGAAGATCCTATTTGATTATCTTGATAAAAACTTTTCAACTGAGCAATAAAATCAATATTGCCAAAAGTTTTTGGATTTTCGCCTGCAGCAGTTAAAGCTAAAATGGTTTTTTCATAATCGGTGGCTAAACTGCCAGTAACTTCTTTCAAATGATTCAAATCTAAATCTGTTTCACCAGCCGCCACTAAAGCCATGGTTATCCAGGGATCAGAGGTCTGAGCTTCAAGGTAATTTATAGTAGAAGTATTTATTTCAGCCAAACCTGGTAAAACCGAACAAAGGACTAGAACTCCTATCAAAAAAAATAAAATTGTTTTTTTCATAATCTAAAAATCCACTCTCTTCGAGTGGGTTTATTTTAACTTTATAAAATATTTTCCCCTTGGCTCGAAGAGAAAATTGATAAAAACTTTTGAGAAGCGAGATCAGTGTTCTGGCTTCCGGGCACATAATATTTTATATGCTCGGTTCACAGCTGCGGCCCAGCGCCTGATTTAAACAGGACTTTCCTGATCACCTCTTTTTGTTAATTTCTTAAAAAATCAATTTTATCTTACTTCATAAGATAAATCTGTCAAGTGTGGATAACTTTGATAGCTCTTAATGAACCCCCCGAGAGAAAAACTCTCGGGCGGGGCGGCGGAAATAAAAAAGGGCTGAATTATTCTCAGCCCATCTGTTAGTCTTGTTTCTTAAAATACTTACTCCTGATTAGTAAGGCCTTAGCGCCAAGAGAGCTTTGAAATAGCATACATCATATCCAGTAAGCTTTTCAAAGTTAAGTAGATGTCTTTTTGATTCTTGTATGCTGCTTGGTGGAATTGCAAAGAGGCTTGTACTTCAGTAATCCTTCCCCAAATTTCTTTTCGGGCTTCTGGAATAAGAAAATAGAAAGCATCATCAACCTCTTCTTTTGTTATTGACCTGAAGTCTTTGGCGTATCTCTTAAAATCTTCGGGCCTATCCTGGATTGCCATATCTAAGGCTATGAGACCATGTGTTGTTCTGCCAATCAAGTTTTGTAGTTTAATTATCAATTCTATCTCCTCCTTATTCTTAAGAACTGTTTTCTTTATAACAAATATTAGAAAAATTTGTCAAGCGGCGGCTCTCCAAAATGGGCGGGGCGGAAATAAAAAAGAGCGGCTTCAAACTTTGAGCCGCTTTGTAATCAGCCGATTAGTTCCATAACCTCTTTTAGTCCTCTTGCTGCTGGAGTGTTAAAAGCTACACCTATTTCCATCTCAAGCATCGTGACTCGAGTAGGGTCTTCGACTTCGTTTTTAGTCTCTGTATAAGCTCCATCAACTTTCTTTAACTCTTCTCCAGCATCCTGAGGAAGGTTATGTAATCTACCTTGGTGTTCTTTCTGAATAATCTCGCGAACAAATACTATCCTTCTAGCTGCTGCTTCCAGAAAAGCCTTATCTTTAGTATTTAAAGGTCCTTGCTGGCCTGGAAAGTGAATTCCTAGATTCGTCCCGAAACCTTCTAATTCCTGAATGACGCTCTGTAATGCCTCTTGATCTTTCTTCTTGAAATAATCTATCTTTCTAACCTCCTTATGATGTTATATATTACCAAACCCTCTAAAAAAAATCAACCCCTAGGGAGGGGCGATTTCGATTGGTCGGTCTAGCGGACGATTTTAGAACCTTGAGATGGGAGGAAGTGTTTAAATATCCTGAGATAGTATTGGGACAGATGAAGGTTTTATTAGAATTTACTCTATAAACCTAAAAGTAGAAAGCATTTGTTTGAAAATGTCTTCCATATCGGATTCCTCACAGGCGCATATTTTATAAATCTTAGAATTATAGGGTAATAATACACATATATCTACTAACCCCATTTCGTATGTGACAGAACGAATCTCTACACCTTTATAATTATTAATAAAAATATCCTTTTTTGAAATTATTTCGGTAAGAGGATCCGCTTTTAAAGACTCCTCATAACCTTCAATAGTTCCCTCAAATAACCTTATAGTTGGATTGCAAGCATATTTTTCTCTCGGGGAAAATACCACTATGATATCGGAGTAACTCGTGTTTATAGTGAAAATATCTGGATATTTTATCTCAAATCCATACTCCTCATTCCTATAAATCTCCCAATTGGCGGTTTCTTTTTCTGTGATGAGAATTTCTGTTGGTAAAAATAGTCCTTTTGGTCCAGGAGGAGCACAACTTTCCCAGGTTTCAAATGTTGCTCTTTTATTCTCGAGAGCTATTAATTTGAAAACGATACTACATTCTTCGGAAGTGAAACAATGAACCTGCTCACCTTCCATTAAAGTATTTGGTGTTTTTCTACCGCCAAAAGTTTTAGCTTCTGGAAAAAAGCAAGAACTGTAAATTCCCGATTCTAATAAATTCAATTCTATACTTCCTTCTTGAGTGTCTACATTTTCAAACGATAATAGAAATTCTCCCCTCTCGTAGATAATCTTTGCTTCCTCGTCAAGGTGAACAGAGAATTTTTTTGCTGATGGTGTAAAAGGAAGCTTAAGTGGAGGAAACTTATACCAATTTTGTAAAGCTACAATAACTCCCCCGCCAACTATAATGGCTAAAATAACAACAATTAAGATGTATTTCCAATTAGTTTTACCCTGAGTTAGAAAAGGCATGTTAGATCATTATACCTTAAATCGCCCGCAAAACAAACCCCGAGAAAAACTCTCGGGGCGGCAGCTCCCCAGTTCAAAGCTTATTATAATTTTTGAAAATAAGGAATATATGGCAATGATGAAGGAGAAATTGTTAGAGATTAAGGAGTTTAATAAAATGTTGTTTCAAAATTCTGCTCTCTAATCTTGAGAAGTTCTTTGTTTTTCGCTGCCTTGCACACATTAACCAAAGGACACCTGCTCCCACAATTTATATTCATATAGGCTGACACGCTACAATTTGAAGTCTCGCAAAATACACAACGAGGATTATCAGAATCACAGCACTCCCGACCTAGAGCCCAGTAAAATCCCTGTAAATCTTTTGAGTGTCTGTTAGAAATTTTAGTCATCTCGGCTAAAGCGTCAATTACAGCTGAACGGATAACAGTGTCCTCCTCTTGTGTCACGGAAGCATTATTTTCAAGTTTCTTTAGAAGTTCTGGATCTTTCACTTCTACCACTCCGTTACGAAGAGCAATCCTAGTAATCTGGTAATCTATAGGAGGAATGTAGTTGTCCCAATCGCTAAATTCCCACAAACCAAACCTGTCTATTAAATCAATAAAGACTGCACTCTTTTTACAAAGCGGATCTTCACCGTAGGCCTGGAAATTTTTTAAGAGAGTGTATAAACCATTTTTACCTCCCATTTTGTTTTCCGACGTCCTAAGGACATTCTCTACCCTCCCTTCGTATTTGTGCGTCAATACCCCACACATATCTCTAACCAATTCGCCTCTTTTAAACCGCTTCTCTAATCTCCATTTTTTAGGATAAGCAGAAAGCCAATCATAAATTTCTTTATCACTAATCTCTTGCATATACTGTGGAGTAAATTTTGAAGGATAATTTTCTTGAATATCTTTCAGGGCTTTCATTAAAAAATTCCAATTGATTTGGTGGCAAATACCCACAACAGTAAAAAGATAAAAAAGCTCTTTTTCTAAATCCTGAAAATCCCTTTTCGTTTCAGGATGCTTAAAAGAAAAATCTTTCATTAGTAAGGCGACCTCTCTACATTTCTCTTTGTCAACAATGACTTTTCTCATAGACCTATTTTAACAAAAAATCGCCTTTCTGGCGATAAATTAGAATAAGTGATAACTTAATCCCCAGTTCAAAAATTATTATAGTTCTGGAAAATAAGGAGTATATGGCGATGATGAAGGAGAAATTATTGGAAATTAAGAGGGTTTATAGAAGTTTTAATTTATTATCTAACAGTTGTAACGCTTGCTAAACCTTGAAGTCCTCAAGCCCAAACATTCTTAACATTCTTAATCTTGTCTCCCCAATAATAGGTTGTTTGGGCGTTGGATTTAGAAAGAATCTTTGAAAATTCTCACTTGCAAAAATCCAATCTCCTGGCAACAGCATATTCACTAAAAAGTGTGTCCAGTCTCCTTTAGAATGCCAAAAGTTTAAATCATTCCATAATTGCTCAACGGAATAATCGTCAAGCTGATTAAAAAATTTACTATGTTTAATAAAAGGAGGTTCAAAAAGTGGTTTGCAGGAAATTCTTTGAGGAGAATAAGTTAATCTATATTCAGCCACCAACCTCCGAGAATATAAAATGTCATAATCTAATAAATCTAACCCTATGTGGGTATAGGTGTTTAAAAAATTTCTAAACCGTATTTCCTCGCCACCGTATCCCTCTGAAATTTTACACTCTATTGGTTCTTTAAAATTTTTGTCATCAAAATCTTCTACTGGAAGCGAAATTATATTACTATTATTTTTTAAAAATATTTCTATTATCTTTTCTGTTTCTTCAGAAGCATAAGTAAAAAAGGTGAGGCGAACTATATTTAATTGATTAGATTTATTTTCAGAAATATTTATATAGAACCCAGGCGTGGAAGAACTGGAATCAAAATTTGCCAGTAGCGGTTTTATTGCCTTTATACATTCAAAATATCCTTCAATAGGAGTATCTGAGGCCTTAAGGTATCTTTTCCCAATAAGAGCTTTTTCTATTGAGTTATTCATAATTTCAAGTTCAAAGTATCACTTTTTAACCCAAAAAACAAGCTGATTTTAAATAAAAATTGCCCAGCGATGGGCTTTTTGTTTACTGGGTGGCTCGGTCGCTCGAACCGAGCACTAACCTGCTCCTGCGCTAGGATTCGAACCCTTCTCGGTCGCCCTGCCGCCATAAGATTCCAGGACTAGAACCTATTTAGTGAGCAGAGCTACTTGAGATTATTTTGGACAGGCTCTTGGTAATTTTGTCAATTTTAACTTCAATAAACTTTACTGCTCGATTTAGATTAAAATCCTTTGGGATGTGGAAAAAGGCGAATTTTATAGATTTACCCTTACAGAATTCAGCAATAACATACATCGAAAAGTTACAGAAGTATTTTCCAGCATTGTAAGAAATGTAAGAATGTTTATCCTCTTTAAACTTTAGATTTAAAAACAAATGTTTTGGTTTATTTTTGGAAATAGTTCTTCTTTTTTTATTTTCTTTTTTAAGATTTATTGCCTTTCTTTCAATTCTTATTTTTTTACCTCTTGAACATTGACCTAATCCGAAAATGATATCTGGTTTATACTCCCTAATTTTTTCTAAATATTGATTTTTTTTAAAGCTAACAAGGAAAATTATTTTCTTAAGGTTCTTCCTATTTTTAACCTTTCTGATTATTTTTTCAGTAATATTTTCTTCATATTCTTTGTATGGACCAAATCCATAAATTAACAACTTCATATTAAAGTAATTCTACCAAAAAACCGCCTCTGCCGAAAGACGGATTGGCGATTTTTTTTATGCGTCTCGGTCGCTCGAACCGAGCACTAGCCTGCTCCGGCGGTAGGACTCGAACTGGTAGACACCGAAGTCTGTGGGCATTGCAGGATTTGAACCTGCGACCTCTGCAATGTGAATACAGCGCGCTAACCCCTGCGCCAAATGCCCAATTTTACTTAACCCACTAAAATATTATAATAAATAAGGAGGCTATATGCAAGTTTTTGAATTTCATTTTAATCCAAAATTAAAGGAAGATCTAATTTTTGATAGTTTTTGTTATACGCCGGAAAATGTTTATGAAAAAAGGCTAGGTAGTCTATATATTGTTGGTGAACTAAGAAATACCCTCCCCCAAAATTTAAAGCTTCTTCATAGCTTGGCTCAAATTATTAAAGGAAAATATTATGCCTTCCCTACCCTATCTAAAGATCAAAGTTTTTCAGAAGGCCTCAAGAAAGCAAATGAATTTTTAGCCGAGGAGATTTCAAAGGAAAATACCAGCTGGCTTGGAAATTTAAGTTTCGCTGTGATATCAATGAAAGACTTTAATTTGAATTTCACTAAGGTTGAGGGCCTTAAAATTTTATTGGCAAGAGGTGGTAAAATTTTAGATATTGGTGATCGTTTAGAATTTAAAGAAATTGAACCTTATCCTTTAAAAGTTTTTAAGAATATAGTCTCTGGAAAATTGGCCGAAGGAGACCTTATTATTGTCTTAACCAAAGAGGTCTTTGATCTTTTTTCAAAAGAGAATTTAATAAACGAAATAGCTCAAGTTCCGATTGAAGAAAAATTTTATGAGAAAAAATTAAAAAAAACTCTAAAAAATAAAGAAGAACTTTTATCAGAGATTTCTGGAATTTGTCTCTTAATTGTCTTGAAGCCTGAATTTGTACCAAAAGAAATCTTCACTTTCAAAAAGGAGACTCCATTATTCTCAATCTGGCAGGTTCTCAAACCAGTTTCTAGTGGAGTAAGAAATTTTTTAAAAATCCCCAAAAAGATATTCTCTTTCAAAAAAGAAAGGGTACTCCCTCCTAAAATAGGATTTTTGGAAAAGATAAAAGCTAAACCTAAAAACCTCATAGTCTCCCTTTCCTCAAAAATCAAAATCTCTTCTAATTTTAAAAAAAATCTAATTTTAATTTCGGCTTTAATTTTTTTCCTTATCCTGGGATTTTTTATTTTTAAAAAAGAAAGGGAATATCGATTAAAAGAATACAAAGTAAATTTAAATAAAATTCAACAAAAAATTGAGTTGGCTAAAGATTTTTTAGTTTTTAAGGATGAAAAAAAGGCCAATTCTCTATTCAGGGAAGCTTGGGAAGAAATTTTACCTTTGACTGAAGAAAAAACCTTTTTTAAAAACGAAGCTCTGGCTCTTAAGGAATCCATTGAGAAAGAGCTTCAAAATCTAAGTAAATTAGAAAAAATTGCTGAACCTGAACTTCTTTTTCAATTTCAAAAAGGGGAATTTTTTCCTCAAAAAATGCTATTGCTTGACAAGGTCCTTTATTTTTTTAATCCTTATTATCAAGATCTCTATAAATTTCAACAAGGAGAGAAAATTAAAATTGAAACCAATCAAAAATTCAATTTAGCTTCCCTTCTTTCTGAAAATTCTATCTTATTTTTTTCAAAGCCTGATAAATTAATTCTGTTTCAAGATAATCAATTTAAAGAATCTTTTTCTCTGAAAGAGCCCCATCCCGATTTTGAGTTCAATGATTTTTCTTCTTTCAAGGGAAATCTCTATTTTTTAGATGGAAAGACAGGGGAAATCTTAAAATATCCTTTTCCTTTAGTTTTCGGTAAAGATTCTCCAAATCTTTGGCTAAATCCGGAGACAAAAAAAGTGATTGATGGAAAGTCAATAGCCATTGATGGTTCAATTTGGATTTTAGATAAAAGAAACAAAATTCATCGATATCTTCTTGGCAAATATCAAGAAACTCTTGATTTAGATTTCTTTCCTTATCTGGAAAATCTTGATAAAATTTTTACTAGATGGAATCTACCTTATCTTTATCTTTTAGAGTCCGGGCAGAATCGGATAATTATTTTAGAAAAATCAGGCCAAATTTTTTCGCAGTTTCAAAGTGAAAAATTTGATAATTTAAAAGATTTTACTGTTTCAGAAAATGGTAAAAAAATTTATTTATTAAACGGCCTGAAGGTTTATCAAGTTCAATTTTAACAACTGGGCTTTTAAAAAATTTAAAATTTAATAAAATAAAAACATAGGGTCAACCATAAAGATTATTTAGCAAATAAATTATGTATTATCTTACCGATAAAGAATTAAAAAAAATGGTCCTCCAATCCTGGAAAAGGATTGAAAAAGAAAAAGAGAAGATTAATAAAATCAATGTTTTTCCTGTTCCCGACATGGATACCGGAAGCAATCTAGCCAGAACTTTAGAGGGCGTAAAAAAAGCAATTGAAAATAGAGAATTTAAAGATTTAGATAAATTATCAGAGGTTATTCTTGATGAAGCCATGATTGCTGCCCAGGGAAATGTTGGAGTAATTTATACTGGTTTTTTAGCCGGATTTTTACCTATTTTAGATAAAAATCCAATTGATGCTAAAAAATTAGCCAGGGCAATGGTAGAGGGAGCAAAAAGGGCCAGGGCCTCCATCCAAAATCCAACCGAAGGAACAATTTTAGATGTGATAGATGCAGCGACAGAAAGTATTAAGAAAAATTCAGAAAGAGAAAATAATATTTTAAATCTTTTCAAAAAAGCAATAGCAAAGGCCAATGACGCTCTTTTGGCAACCCGTGATAAGATAGAAGTTTTAAAAAAGGCAAATGTGGTTGATGCGGGGGGCTTGGGTTTTTTAATGATTCTGGAGAGCCATCTTGAGGCACTGGAAGGCGAAAAGAGAGAAAGAGAAGAAAGACCTTCAGAAAAAGTTAGAAGATTTGTTCAAACAATTTCCTATCGCTATGAAGTGATATTTTTAATTAAAAATCTAAAAATCAAAATTGATGATTTGAAAGAAAGACTCAAGAAATTAGGTAATAGCTTGGAAGTTTTACAAATTAAAGATAAAATAAAAGTCCACATTCATACCGATGAGCCAGATGAGGTGAGAGAAATTGCCAAAAATTCTGGCCAGATTTTAGATTTTCGAATTGAGGACATGGCAAAAGAAATTTCAGGCGAAGAATCGGTAAAAAAGGTTTCCATTGGAATTGTCGTTGAAGATATTGCTGATCTTCCAGAAAAAATCTTAGAAAAATACCAAATCGAGAAGGTACCTGCTATTCTTGATTGGCCAGAAGTGGTTAATTTACCAGGTGAAAACATTTATCAAAAAATGAAAGAAGCCGAAAGAAGAGGAATTAAAGAACTGGGAAGAACTTCTCAGCCAATACCAAAGGCCTACCTTGAGGCTTATAAAAAGCAACTCCAGAAGTTTGAAAAAATTCTTTGTATCACCATTACTTCAAAGATTTCAGGAGCTTACAATTCAGCCTGTCAGGCAAGATCAGCATTAAATGATTCTTCTAGAGTTTATGTTTTAGATTCCCTAAGTGCTACTGCCGGACAAGCTCTTTTGGTTTTAAAGGCTATTGAATTAATCCAGGAGCAAAAAGAAATTGGTGAAATTATTGGAGAACTGAAAAATTTAATTCCCAAAATTCATTTATACTTATTTTTTGAAGATCCGAGGTGGATAGAGGCGACTGGCAGGATAACTCCTTCTCAGGCAAATTGGATAAGAAGAATGAAAAAAGTAGGAATAAGGCCCTTGCTAGAATTCAAAAATGGTCTTATAACTAAAGGAGGGTTTTCAGTTTTTGCCAAAGACACTGCAGAAGCTCTCTTTAGAAAAATTGAAAAAGATAGTAGAAAAATTAGAAAAAAAGGTAAAAAAATCAGGGTAATAATTGTCCATGCTGATAATTCGGAAGGGGCCGAAAAATTGAAAAAGATGTTAAAAGAAAAAATAAAAGCTGAAGTTCCCTTTATCAACTTAGTCTGTACCTTAATTGGTTCTCGATTTGGTCCAGGTGGTTTAATTGCTGCCTGGCATGAGATCATGTAGCTTCTTAGCTTATAGCTTCTTAGGATTGATGAAAAACAAAAATACCATCGATTCATATAAAGATCTAATAGTTTGGCAACGCTCAATGGATTTAGTAGTTGCTATTTACGAATTAACTAATAAATTTCCTAAAAGTGAGCTATATGGATTAACGTCACAGATGAGAAGATGTGCGATTTCAATCCCTTCTAATATTGCCGAAGGGAGAAGGCGTGGTACTAGGAAGGATTATCGTCAATTTTTAATCATTGCCTATGGATCAGGAGCAGAACTCGAAACTCAAATAGAAATAGCTAAGAAATTATTATTTGGTAAAAATTTAAATTACTTTAGGGTAGATAGTTTATTGAATGAGGTTATGAAAATGTTAAATAAAATGATCTCTACCCTAAGAAGCTAAAAAGCTATGTTTATTAAAGGAGTTGGAATGACAAAATTTGATTATTCCCAAAAACCCTGGTGGCGCTTTGCCTATGAGGCAACAATGGAGGCACTTGAGGATGCTAATTTAAAAATCTCTGATATTGAAGCAATAGTTCTTTCGTCAATATCTTCAGCTGCTGGAGGCGAGCATCAAACTCATAAAATCTCTTTACTTTCTGATTTATTTAAGACCAATGTTCCAATTATTGAAACTCCAGCCGTTTGTGCAGGAGGAGGGGTTGCCTTTTGGAATGCTTGCCAATTGAATTTTAAGAATATTTTAGTTGTCTCAGGAGAAAAAGTTGTTGATAATGTTAGCGAGATAACAGTTGATTGGATTTTATCAGCGGCTGAAAGAGTAATTGAGCAAACAGAGGGAATGCTTTTCCCAGTCCAAAATGTTTTAATCTGGCAGCGATATATGCAAAAATATGGGGCAACAATGGATGATTTAGCCTTAATTTCCTATAAAAACCATAAAAATGCTACTTTAAATCCCAAAGCCTATTTTTATAATCGGGAGGTTACATTGGAAAAAATTAAAAAATCTCCGGTAGTGGCTTCACCCTTTAGGCTTTTTGATTGCTCTCTATCGGTTAATGGAGGGGCGGCGGCAATTATTTCAAAGGAAAAATCAGATATAGAAATTTTAGGCTCTGGCTTTGCTACTGACTATCTTTTAACTTTTGGCAGAAAAGATCCTACCCATTTTTTAGCTACAGAAATTGCCGCTAATTGGGCTTATAAAACAGCAAATATCAAACCTAAAGACATTGATGTAGCTGAGGTTCATGATGCCTTCACTTCAGTTGAGTTAATTTCTTATGAAGACTTAGGATTTGCTCCTATTGGAGAAGGGGCAGAATTAATAAGATCAGGTAAAGTAAATTTAGGAAGTGAGCTACCAATTAATCCTTCTGGGGGCTTGAAGGCCAAGGGTCATCCTATCTCGGTAACCGGCCTAGCCCAAGTATATGAAATTGTCAATCAGCTTCGAGGTCGCTGTGGTCAGCGTCAGGTAAAAAATCCTAAAATCGGTCTTTGCCATAATATCGGTGGAGCCGGGGGCAGCGTTACTGTTCATATTTTAAAAAAAGTTTTATGAAAATTTTATTAATTTGGCCAAAATATCCTAATACTTTCTGGAGTTTTCGTTATGCCCTTCCTTTTATTAATAAAAAGGCAACCTATCCTCCCTTGGGCCCATTAACAGTAGCTAGTCTCCTTCCTAAAGAATGGGAGAAAAAAATAATAGATTTAAATGTAGAGAAGTTAAGTGAAAAAGATATCTTATGGGCTAATTTTGTTTTTATTTCAGCTATGGTTATTCAAAAAGAATCAGTAAAAAAGATTATCAAAAGGGCTAAAAAATTTAATAAAAAAATAGTTGCCGGTGGTCCTCTTTTTACCACTGGCTATGAAGAATTTTTAGAAGATATAGATCATCTTGTCTTGGGTGAGGCGGAAGTCACCTTACCTCTTTTTTTGGAAGATTTAAAAAATGGCAAGCCAAAAAAAATTTACAAAATTAATCAGTGGTCAGATATAAAAACCTCTCCTATCCCCCTCTGGGAATTAATCGATATGGAAAAATATGCCTCAATGAGTATTCAATACTCAAGGGGATGCCCATTTAATTGCGAATTCTGCGATATTGTTCTCTTGAATGGAAGGACCCAGAGAGCAAAAAACAAAGGTCAAATATTAAAAGAGCTCGATGCTTTATATAATCGGGGTTGGAGGGGAAATGTTTTTGTCGTTGATGATAATTTCATCGGAAATAAAATAAAATTAAAAAAAGAGATTTTACCAGCGATGATTGAGTGGATGAAAAAGAGAAATTATCCATTTTTATTTAATACTCAGTTGTCAATCAACCTGGCCGATGACAAAGAACTAATGGAGTTGATGGTAAAAGCTGGATTTGTTAGTGTCTTTGTAGGTATTGAGACCATAGAAGAAAAAAGTCTGGCTGAGTGTGGTAAATTTCAGAATCTAAATCGGAATTTACTAAATTCAGTTAGAACTATTCAAAATCAGGGCTTACAAGTTCAGGGAGGATTTATTTTAGGTTTTGATAATGACACTCCCTCAATTTTTGAGAGAATAACTCATTTTATTCAAAAAAGTGGGATTGTTACTGCCATGGTGGGATTGCTAAATGCTCCACCAAAAACAAGACTGTATAAAAGACTGAAAGCCGAGAATCGTTTAATAGCAGAACCAACCGGCAACAACACCGATTGTACTATTAATTTTATTCCCAAAATGAGCTATCAGGTTCTGATTTCAGGTTACAAAAGAGTTATAAATAATATTTATTCACCAAAGCATTACTATCAAAGATTGATAACGTTTTTAAAAAAATATAAACCTAAGGGAAGAAAAATTTTTCATCTTAATTTTCAAAAATTTTTAGCCTTTCTAAAATCGATCTGGATTCTGGGAATAAGAGAAAAAGAAAGACTATATTTTTGGAAACTTATATTTTGGAGCCTCTTTAACAAACCAAAACTTTTTCCAATGGCAGTAGAGTTGGCGATTTATGGTTTTCACTTTCGAAAAATTTCAGAGGAGTATTCAAAAAATTAAGAGATTTTTTTATGTTTTATCAATGTCCAAAATGCCAGAAAATTTGGCAATATCCAATTGAAAAATGTCCTGATTGTTTTCTGGAATTGGAAAAAAGGTTAAGCGAGAATTTAAAAGTTATTGCTGTTTCTCGGGTAACCATCCCAACAATCTTGCATCCGAAAGTTCCCTATTTTGTTTTACTTTTAGAAACGGATCAAGGCAGAAAATTTGTTCAGAAAACAATTAAAGAATACAAAATTGGTGATGAATTTAAATTTAAAAAGGCAAAAGATAAATCAGCCGTAGCTATCTGGCGGGTAAAATACGATATTTTTGAAGCAATTGAAAAAATTTTTGAGCTTTTGGGAATAACCCCCAACCAAAATTTTTGGTGGGGGGCAAAGATTTTAATTTTACCGACATTAATTTCTCCTGCCCATCCTTATTTTGCCAAAAACACTAATCCTGAAGTTTTAAAGAATTTAATTAAATTTTTAATTCAAAAAGGGGTAAAAAGAGAGAAAATTTTGGTCGCTGGCCAGAGTTTTAATGATTTTCCGATTGAAGCCTCGGCCAAAAAATCAAAATTTTTATCTGTCTGCCAAGAAAATAAGGTTCAAATTTTAGATTTTTCAAAAACAAAATTTAAAAAAATTAAAAGGGGTGATTCTATTTTTGAGATTTCTGAGGAAGTCTTTAAGAGAGATTTAATAATCAATCTTCCAATCTTAAAAATTGATTCGAAATTAGGAGTTAGGGGGGCTTTGGAAAACTTAACCAAATTTTTAAAAAAAGAGAGTTTTTTAGGCTTAAAATATCTTTCCAGTCAAGGAGAATTAATACTTAAACTCAAAGGTGTCTTGCCTGAGATTTTAACGATAGCTGATGGAATAAAAATCCAAAAATCAAATGGCTTTACCGCTTTTTTTGGTCTAATTTTGGCCAGTTTTAATCCCTTGAATTTGGATCGGGTTTTTGCTGAAATTTCAACGATAGAATTGCCAGAATATTTAAAATCTATTAAAATTAAAGATATCGAAATAGTCGGCAGAGAGATTGAAGAAGTCCAATATAATTTGGAAAAAATATGAAAGTCTTAGTTCAATCAAAACCAGTTTTTCTTGACGTCATTTTGCCTAAAAGTCTAATCAGAAACATTGTTTTAGTTTTTAGCTTTGCTATCTTAACTGCGATTTCGGCTAAGGTTAAAATTGAAATAGGACCAGTTCCAATAACAATGCAAACCTTTGCTGTTTTGTTCTCTGGAGCCTTACTTGGTTCAAAGAGAGGATTTCTGTCCCAAGCTACTTATCTTTTTTTAGGATTAGCGGGAATTCCTTGGTTCTCTCGAGGAGGTGGAATCCAATATATTTTATCCCCTACTTTTGGTTATATTTTAGGTTTTGTTTTTTCTGCCTTTTTAGTTGGATTTCTGACTGAAAAGGGATTTGATCGAAATTTCAAGACAGCAATCTTGGCAATGCTAATTGGCAATATCGTCATTTATCTTCCAGGACTTTTGTGGTTAGGAAAATTCATTGGCTTTGAAAAAGTTTTGACTATTGGACTTTATCCTTTTTTACTCGGGGATTTATTGAAAATTCTCCTATCGGCCTTTCTTTTACCATTTGGCTGGAAATTTATAACAAAGCGAAGTAAATATGTACAATCTCAAAGATAAAGTAGTTTTAATAACTGGGGCATCGGGTGGTATAGGCAGGGAAATTGCCAGGAAATTTAGCGAGAATGGGGCAAAGCTGGCTTTAAATGATATTTCTCGGGCTGAAGAAAATCTCAAAAAATTAATAACCGACCTTCAAGGTGAGGTAAAATATTTTTTAGCCGATGTTTCGAAATTAGAACAAGTGCAAGCGATGATGGAAGATATTAAAAAAGAATTTGGCAGGTTGGACATTTTAGTTAATAATGCCGGAATTATTGCTGATAGAACTTTAGCCAAAATGACAAAGGAAGAATGGCAAAAGGTCATTGATGTTGATCTAACCGGGGTTTTTAATTGTTCAAAGGCTGCTTTACCGCTTTTAATTCCGAATCAGGGAAAAATTATTAATATTTCTTCGTTAGTCGGCCAAAGAGGGAATTTTGGACAGACAAATTATGCAGCAGCCAAAGCAGGAATTATTGGTTTTACTAAATCTTTAAGCAAAGAAGTGGGGAGGTTTGGAATGAGCGTTAATGCTATTTGTCCTGGTTTTATTGAAACAAAGATAATCGAGAGAATTCCTGAAGATATAAAAACAATGATAAAAAGATTAACTTCCCTTGGTAGATTTGGGAAACCAGAGGATGTAGCTAATGTAGTTTTGTTTTTAGCTTCAGAAGAAGCCAGTTTTATAACCGGAGCGGTAATAAATGTTGATGGAGGATTGGCAATATAAAATTCTATGAGTTTATCTAGAGAAGAAATTAAAAAGATTATCCCTTACGATGATCCTTTTTTGTTTGTAGATACGGCGGAAATAATTTCTGAAAATGAGGTAGTAGGTTCAAAGGAAACCAGTCCGGAAGATTACTATTTTAAAGGTCATTTTGTCAATTTCCCGATAATGCCAGGGGTCCTAATTGTTGAGGGAATAGCTCAGTTAGCTTCTTTACTTTTAAGAAAAAAAGTCGGCGAGAATCATCAGAAAAAACATATCTTAGCCTATCAGGTCAGAAGGGCTCTTTTTTATAAACCAGTTTTTCCTGGAAATAAAATCACTTATAAAGTAAAATTACTCGGTATTTATGAAGATAAAATTGCCAATTTTAAAGGAGAAGCCTTTGTTAATGATGATTTAAAATGTGAAGTGAGATTTTCCTGTGCTATTGTTGATAAAAAGGAATTTGAAGAAAAATACAAAAATGTTTGAGAACAATAAATTAACAAAACTTTTAGGAATTAAATATCCAATAATCCAAGGGGGAATGGCTGGAATATCGGAGGCAAATTTAGTTTCGGCAGTTTCAAATGCCGGAGGTTTAGGAATAATTGGATCAGGAATAATGCCAGTTGAATGGTTAAAGGAAGAAATTAAAAAGACAAAAGAATTGACAAAAAATCCTTTTGCTGTTAATCTTTTTGCCGGAAATCCAAATTTAGAAGCCATCGTGAAAGCAATAATCCAAGAACAAGTACCAATAGTTTTTACTGGTGGTGGAAATCCTTTACCACTATTCCCTCATTTCCAAGCCGCTGGAATTAAAATCGTTGCTGTAGTCCCCTCTCCTAGGTTAGCAAAAAAGATGGAAGATGCAGGTACAGATGCAGTTGTTGTTGAAGGCTTGGAATCAGGGGGTCACATTGGAAAAAACACTACCTTTTGTTTAATTCCTCAGGCAAAAAATCTTTTAGAAAAAATTCCCCTAATTGCCGCAGGTGGTATCTATGACGGAAGGACGGCATTAGCTGCATTTTTATTAGGAGCAGATGGAATCCAAATGGGAACGAGGTTTTTAGCAACAACTGAATGTAAAATTAGCGAACACTACAAAAAGAAAATTTTAGAAGCTACTACTGATGAAATAAAAGTTGCCCTTCGATTTACTGGTCATCCTTTGAGATTAATCAAAAACAAGCTTTCCGAGGAGTGGCAAAAATTAGAAGAGAAGGGAGCTTTTCCTGAAGAAATAAGATCAGAAAAGATAGCCGGTAGTCTATCTTCAGGAGATGTTGAAAAAATGCTCCTTTTAGCTGGAAGTTGCGCAAGTGCAATCTCAGAGATAAAAAGCTGCAAAGAAATAATTGAAGATATTGTTAAGGAAATGAAAGCTAGGGCAAGAGGATTAAATAAAATCTTATGAATATTGTTAGCTCTTATCTGTGCCATATATTTTTAAGGCCGATAGTTGACAGATTCCTTATAAAGAAAGCTACAGGGTTGGAAAACATACCAAAGAGAAATTTTATCATAGCTACTAATCATCAAAGTCATCTCGATCAAATAGTAACGGGTTATGTCTGTGTACCAAGGAAATACCACTACATTGGCCAAACCGACAGGTACTCGGGACTGACAAAACTAGGTTTATATATTTTATATTTTCTTGCAGGAGTTATTCATGTAAATAGAAAAAAACCAGAATCGAGAAGAAGAGCCTTGGAAGAATGTATTAGGGTTTTAAAAAAGGGGGCTTGTCTTGTGATTTATCCTGAAGGAACAAGAACAAGAACAGGAGAAATCCAGGAAGGAAAATGGGGGGTGGCAAAGATTTTCTTAAGGACAGAGGTTCCAATTTTACCAGTGGGAATCAAAGGAACTTTTGAACTTCTTCCTCCCGGAGGTAAGCTTAGAATAAAAAGAATTGTTGAAATCAATGTTGGGAAACCTCTTTTTTTTGAAAAAGAATTTTCTGAGGCAAAAAAAACAAATGAGAACTCAAAAGAATATCAAGAAATTTGCCAAAAAATCACAGATAAAATCATGGAAGAAATTACTGACTTAAGTAAAGAGATATAAATAGATATGAGGAAGGGGGTCGGGGAAACCCTTCGGTTTCCCCGTGTAAGAAAATATTAAAAACCGAGGGTTTTTAAAGAGCGAGCCCGAAGGTTGCCGAAGGCAACCGCCAGCTAAGGGCTGGGGAGGGCGAGCGATTAACTTTGTAATACCACTATGGAGATTAAAAAAATTTTAATTGCCAATAGAGGAGAAATAGCCGTGAGAATAATCAGGACCTGTAAGGAAATGGGGATTAAAACAGTGGCCCTTTGTCCAAAGAAAGGTAATGAGGATCAGTTTTTGGAAACAAGACTGGCTGATGAATTTTATTATTTAGACCAGGAGGGGATTTTAGGTTATTTAGATCAAAGAAAGATAATTGAAATTGCAAAAAGAGCAAGGGTCGATGCCATTCATCCTGGTTATGGTTTTTTAGCTGAGAATGGAGGTTTTGCTGATCTCTGCCAAGAAAATGGAATTAAATTTATTGGCCCTAGGGGAGAAACCTTAAAAAAAGTAGGCAACAAAATAGAGGCAAAAAAGATTGCCTATAAAATTGGTTTTCCCCTACTTAAAGGTCCCCAAAGGGCTGTAGACGAGAAGAAATGTTTTAAAATGGCAAAAAAAATTGGCCCTCCTTTTCTGTTAAAAGCAGTTGATGGCGGAGGGGGTATCGGTATTGCCGAAATTCACAGAATAAAAAAAGGTGAAATAATTGAAACTTTTCGAAAATTAAAAAGGGTAACTGAAAGTGCTTTTAATAGCCGGAAAATCTTTATTGAAAAACTATTACTAAAACCCCGCCATATTGAATTTCAGATTCTGGGAGATGGTAGGGGTAAGGTCTGGCATTTTGGGGAAAGAGAATGCTCAATTCAAAGAAGACATCAAAAGCTCATCGAAGAAGCCCCTTCTCCCCTTTTAGAGAAAAAGTTAAGAAAAAAAATGGGAAAATTGGCAATAAAGCTGGGAGAATATTTAAAATATGAAAGTTTGGGAACAGTTGAATTTTTAGTAGATCAAAATAAAAATTTTTATTTTATCGAAGTTAATCCCCGCTTACAGGTAGAGCATCCAGTTACTGAACAAATTTTTGGAATAGATTTGGTTGAACAACAAATTAGGGTTGCCCGGGGAGAAAAGTTAAATCTAAAACAAAAAAGGATTAAATTTCAAGGCTGGGCAATGGAATTTAGAATTTGTGCTGAAGAAGCGACCAAAAACTTCCAACCAGCCACTGGAAAAATTACAAATTTCCTTTTCCCGGCCGGAAAGGGAATTGAAATTCATAGCCTTTTACAGCCGGGGCAGAAAATTTTTCCCTACTTTGATAGTTTAATTTTGAAACTTGTTGTTTTTGGAAAGGATAGAAAATCCTGTATTCAAAGAGTAAAAAGAGCTTTTGATGAAATTTTGATTGAGGGAATCCCAACCCTGATTCCTCTTCATAGAGTTATTTTAGAGAATAAGAATTTTATTGAAGGGAATCTTTGTACTTCTTTTATTGAAGAAGAAAGAATTTTAGAAAAACTCCAAGAAATTAAACCAAAAGAAAAAGTAAAAATGAAAAAAGAGGTCTTGGAAAAAAAAGAGATGGCTTCTCTAATTGCTAATCTCTATCAAAAATTAAAAAAAGGTGAAAAGAAAACATTAAAAATTAGCAAATGGAAGCTGGCTGAGAGAATGGAAATTCTTGAAGAATAAACCCAGTATGACAACTTCGACAGGTGTTTTTCTAAAAGAAAAACACAAAGTATGACTGAGAATTTAAGAATTATTGGAAGGGAAAGTCGAAGTTGCTCTACATGGGTAAATTTTATGAAAACAAAAATTAATATCGGGGAAAAATCTTACGAAATCGAGATTTCGGAAATTCGGGATAGATTGATTAAGATTAAAGTCGACGATGAAGAGTTTATTTTTTTTGAAGATAAATCTGGGAAATTGAATTTTTGGGATAAAAAAGACTATCCCCCTTTAGGAGAAATTGAAGGAAAAGAAATTGTCTGTGAACTCTTTGCCGAAAAGGAAATTAAAAGCCCTATAGCCGGGGTCATCTCTAATATTTTTGTAAAAGAGGGAGAGGAAATTCAGCCCGGCCAGAAGGTCTTAACTTTAATTTCAATGAAAATGGAAAATGAAATAATTGCCGAAAGTTGCGGAAAAATAAAAAAAATTAAGGTTAAGGAGAACCAATTTATTAATGCTAATGATATTTTAATAGTTTTAGAATAACTCTGTGAATTTAGAATTCAAAATTAAAAAATTTAAAAAAATTTCTTCGACAAATAAAAAGGCAAAGGATTTGGCAAAAAAAGGAATTTCTCCTTGGACAGTGATTTTGGCCGAGGAACAATCCACTGGCTATGGTCAAGAAAAAAGAAAATGGCTTTCTCCAAAAGGCGGACTTTATTTTTCGATTATTCTGCCAAAAAGTAAAATTGAAGATTTACAGACTTTAACTATACTATCAGCTTTTGTGGTGGCAAAAATTATTAAAAAAAAGTTTTCTCTTGAGCCTTTAATTAAATTGCCCAATGATGTTTTGTTAAATCAAAAAAAAGTTGCTGGAATTTTAACAGAGAATATTATTGGTAAAGATGTTAAGTTATCAGTGATGGGAATTGGTTTAAATACCAATATTGAGAAATTCCCAAAGGATTTGCAAGATATAGCAACATCGCTTAAGATAGAATTAGGAAAAGAAGTAGATAATAAAGAAATTTTAGGGCAAATTATAAAGAGAATAAAAGAACAACTAAAAACCATCAGCGAATAATTAGTATTACTACTATGAAGTTTGAAGAAGAAATTAAAAAATTAGAACAAAAAATTGCCAGACTCCAAAACCAGGAATCGATTGAAAAACAGCACCAAAAAGGCAAACTTTCTGCTAGAGAAAGAATTAATTTACTTTTGGACCCTAATACTTTTGTTGAACTAGATCCTTTTGTCGAGAGTCGTTTTCGGGAACTAGGAATGGCTCGAAGAAAAATTCCTGGTGATGCCGTAATTACTGGTTTTGGGAGAATTAAAGATCGTCAAGTTTATCTTTATTCTCAGGATTTCTCAAGAATGGGAGGCTCTTTAGGGGAAATGCATGGAAAAAAAATTGTTAAGGTAATTGACCTCGCCCAAAAAACAGGGTGTCCGGTAATTGGAATAATTGACTCAGGGGGAGCAAGGATTCAGGAAGGAATTGCCAGTCTCGATGGATATGCTGCAATCTTCAGATCAATGATTCGCTCATCTGGGGTTATCCCCCAAATTACTGTCATCGTTGGACCATCGGCAGGTGGGGCATCTTATGCTCCGGGCCTATCTGACTTTGTCTTTATGGTCGAGGGAATTGGTCAAATGTACATTACCGGTCCTCAAGTAATTAAGGCGGTCAGCGGTGAAGAGGTTTCTTTTGAGAAGTTAGGGGGAGCAGCTATTCATGGTCTAAAATCAGGTTGTGCCCATTTTATTTTCAAAAATGAGTCAGATTGTTTTTTAGCTATTAAAAAGCTCCTTTCTTATTTGCCCCAAAATAATTTGGAAGATCCTCCTGAGCAAAAAAGTCTTTTGGCCGAATTTTTTGAAGAAGAAATAAAAGAAAATTTAATTAGAATTGTTCCCGAAGATGAAGCTAAGGGTTATGAAATGAGAAAGGTAATTTCCGAGATTTTTGATAAAAATACCTTTTTTGAAGTTCAACCTGATTTCGCTACCAATGCCATTGTTGGCTTTAGCAGACTTTCAGGGAAAGTAGTTGGAATTGTTGCCAACCAGACAAAATTTATGGCCGGTACCTTAGATATCAACTCTTCAGATAAGATTGCCCGCTTTGTTAGGTTTTGTGATGCCTTCAACCTTCCCTTGATTAATTTAGTTGATACTCCAGGCTACCTCCCGGGAACCGCTCAAGAACATAAAGGGATAATTAGGCATGGAGCAAAGATTTTGTATGCTTATGCTGAAGCGACTGTTCCTAAAATATCTCTAATTTTAAGAAAGGCATTTGGTGGGGCCTATGTTGCTCTAGCCTCCAGAAAGTTGGGTTATGACAAAGTAATTGCCTGGCCTTCAGCTCAAATTGCTGTTATGGGGCCTGAGCAGGCAGTAAAAATTATTTATAAAAGAGAGTTGGCTCAGGCCGAAGATCCAAAAAAACTTGAAAAAGAAAAAATTGAGGAACTAAAAAAAATCTTTCTCAATCCCTATCAGGCAGCAAAATTGGGGCAGATTGATTTAATCATTAATCCAAAAGATACTCGAAATGTATTAATAAGGTGTTTAGACTCACTCAAAAATAAAAGAGGGGGCAAAATCCCCCGAAAACACGGCAATATCCCTTTATAAATTTAAGCTGATTTGAGGGTTGAAAATATTCTCTGGAAAGCCGTCAGATTAGAAAAAATAGCCAAAATTATCAAAGGATAAGGCATCCAAGAAAAATTAAAAATACCCAAGACCATTGAAAAGAAAATTAAAATTATTCTTTCTGGCCTTTCAAAGAGGCCCTTTTTTAATTCTTCTTTTTGGATCTCTTTTTCTTTAGCTGCTGCCTTTGAATAAGTTGTCATTAAAGAACCAAAAAGACAAAGGAAAATCCAGATTTTAGCTGGCAAGAAAAGATCTGGTAAGGGCAAAAATAAAAAGCCAAAAAGTATTATTGCTTCAATATAGCGATCAATAATTGTATCTAAATAAGCCCCGAATTTTGTTACTTTTTTTGTAAATCTAGCCACCGCTCCATCAATTAAATCTAAAAGAGAAGCGAAAATAAAAAAGATGGTAGCTGAAATTAAATTGTTTTTTGCTAAAAAAAGAAGGGAGATTATTCCAAAAAAAAGAGAAATTAAAGTGAAACTATTGGGAGGGATCTTAAATTTAGAAAAAAATTGACCTATTTTTTGAGAAATTTTCTCAAATTTTTCTCTATTTTGGGCTAACATACCGATTTTTATATTTTTAGATGTTTAATTTTAGCTAAATTTCTTTTAAAATGATCGACTATCTTTTCATAAGAACTAATTTTTTCAGAAAAAACTTTAACATTTCTCTTTCTTATTTCCTCTAAAACCTCTTTAATAGAAAGATTGTTTCCTGGAATTTGAAGATAGGCCTTACCAACAAAATCTGCGGAATGGGCATCAGATCCTGCAATAAAAGGAAGGTTAAGTTTCTCTGAAAACTGAAGGGCCTTTTTATTGCTAGAATTAAATAATAAGGAAGCATTGAAAACTTCAATAGCCACTCCCTTTTCTTGAAAAAAATCTTGAAATTTTTCAATCCCTCGAAAAGACAACCACCAACCAAAAGGGTGACAAATTACTGCCATCCCACCTTCTTTGATTATTCTCTCTATGGTTTCTTTTGCTGAAAGACCATCTTCGATTATTTTCTTAACATTTAAACCCAGGATGTCTCCTTCTTTACTTTTTACTTCAATTCCAGGAATAATCAAAATGGGTTTTGAGGAAGCAAAACGGAGGGCCTCAACTGCCCCCCTTATCTCCCCGTGATCACAAATGCAAATACAATCAATTTTCCTTGAAATGGCCGAATTAACAATTTCCCGAGGAGAAGATAAACCGTCATAGGAAAAATTAGTGTGTAAATGTAAATCAGCCTTCACATTATTTACCCGGTAGAGCAACTTCGATTTCCCTTTTCAATAATCCTTGAATTCCCGGTCATACTTTGTGTTTTTCTTTCAGAAAAACACCTATCGAAGTTGTCATACTGGGTTTAGGAGAGTTTTTCCTTTAATTCTTCTAAGATTTTTTTAGCAAGATTTTTACCCCCGAGACCAAAAGCAAGCCCGCAAGAGAGAACTATCAGCCCTAAAATGGCAACAAAAATGCTCAGAATTAAATTTGGGACTATCTGGAGTTGATATAAAATTGCTAAAATCGCCAAAATCCAAATGGTTCTCCGGACCCCTACTCCCAGAAATTTTGAATAAGTAGCCTTAGTCTTTTTACCAGTAACAAAGAAAATTCTATAAGAAAAATCAACCAGAAAAAGGGTTATTATAAAAATCAAAATGGCGATAAAGATATTTGGAAAATATCCAATAACCTTCTCTAAAAATCCACTAAATCCGGTGAGCCCGACAATTTCACTAGCAATCATTAAAAAAATAATTATAAAAAACCATTTAACAATCTCTCCAAAAAATTTAGCCGCATTAAATCTAATGTCGACCCTGGCCAAGGCCTCCTCCCATCCTAATCTTTTTAATACTTGATTAAGGCGGATTTTATCTAAAAATCTGGTGATCATTCCGCCAATGATTTTGGCAATAAGCCAGCCAATACCAAAAACCAAAATTGCTGATAAAATCTGGAGTAAAGAACTTTGTCTAATTTCATCGACAACTTCCCAGAAAGATAAGTAGTTAACCATAATAACTCGATATCATAAAATCCTAAAATCTTCGACCTTTACCCGGTAGAGCAACTTCGATTTCCCTTTTCAATAATCCTTGAATTCTCAGTCATACTTTGTGTTTTTCTTTCAGAAAAACACCTGTCGAAGTTGTCATACTGGGTTTACTAAATTATATCTTTTTTTGAAAAAATGACAATTCTTAAATTTTACTAGCATTAATCTTGAGCCAAAAACCAATCCGATTAACAATTATATGTAAAAAGAAGCTTAAAAAAAGAATAGTTAACCAAACCAAGATTGGAATTTCAAAAAATGGACTAACGCATAAAAAAGCTCCAATAACAAAACTTATCTGATCAAAGGGAATCCAGGGTTTTCCTGGTTCAATATTTTGACGTCGTTTAAAAAAACTGGAAATTAAGTCCCCTAAGAGTGCACCGAAAGAAAGTAAAAAACCAAGAAAAAAAACGTTAATTTCCTGATAATTAAAAAGGCTTACTTTTTCAATAAAGGGGAATCTTACTAGAAAACTCTGAAAGTAAGCAGTTAATATTCCTATTAGAGTCCCGAGAATTATCCCCCGCCAAGTTTTGTGACTACCGAGAATTGGAAATCCTCGAAATTTTTTTCCAAAATCAACGGGCTCAGCTAAGAACTTTAGAATTCCAGCCTTCCTAGCAAAGGTTGGAGTCATGTTGGCAAAATAAGCAGGAAGGAAAAAATAGAGAGACTTTAAAACAAAAATCCCGTTCATAATGATAAATTTAAAAATGAGAGATTAAAAATTGATTATTTCAGCTCAACTTTGGCTCCAGCCGTCTCTAATTTCTTTTTTATCTCTTCTGCCTCTTCTTTTTTAACATTCTCTCTTATTGTCTGGGGCCCAGAAGATAAAGCATCGACTAAATCTTTTGCTTCTTTCAAGCCCTTTCCAGTGATATCTCTCACCGCCTTAATTACTTCAATCTTTTTATCACCCATTTCTTTCAATTCAATATTAAAAACAGTTTTTTCTTCAGTTACAGGAGCTGCACCCGGGACAGCGACTGGCGCTTGAGCGGGGGCAACTGGAACAGTAGCTGAAACGCCAAACTTTTCCTCTAAAATCTTCACCAGTTCAGCCAAATCTAAAACTGATAGGCATTCAATCTCTTCAACCAATTTTTCGAATTTTTTCGGAACCTTAACAGGTTCTGCTTTTTCTTTTTTTTCGACCATATTTTTTATTTTCGAGCGAAGCGAGAAAACAAGGTTCTGGCTTTGCCAGGTTCTTATTTTTTAATTGCACTTAAAACAAAAACCAGATTTCTTAAATTCCCCTCTAGAACATTAATAAAACTTGAAATTGGGCTGGCAATACTATTCAATAATTTCGCCAAAAGTTCCTCTCTAGAGGGAAGTTTAGCTAAACTAATCGTTTCCTCGGCTTCTCTAAATTTTCCTTCAAAATATCCCCCCAAAATTTTTAAATTTTTGTTTTCCAGGGAAAACTGATAGGCTATTTTTGCTGGTAAAATTTCGTCTTTAAATCCAAAAACTACTGCCAGTTGCTCTCTGAATTTCTCTATTCCTTGGGAAATATCTAGGTCGTAGTTTTTGAAGGCCAATCTTAATAAAGTTTTCCTAGCCACAATAAGCCCAGAATCTGCCTTTTTTAATCTTTCTCTTAAATCGAAAAGGTTTCTCACTTTTAAACCTGAAAATCCAACAAAAACAATTGCTTTTTGCTTTCCAATTTTTTCCTTCAAATCTTCAAGAATTTTTTGTTTTTTTTGACGTGTAAGCGGCATAAAAAATCTGTGGTTTTACCACAGACAACAGTACTAAAATTTACTTAAAATTATCCTCGGCAGGACTTATGTAAGTTTCTGCCTGCTGTCTGTGGATATATGTTAAAGTATAATCTTTTTTATCTTCTTGTCAACCCCTCGACAAGTTCAAGATTAATGCCGAGTTTATTGAAGCATCAAGGCCTCAATTATTTTCTCCCCAAATTCTTTAGCAGCTACTGGGCCATTTCCAGTAATCAATTTTCCATCAACTACTACCAGATCTGCTTGGTATATTGCCCCTCCCTCTTCTAAGATTCTCACTGGCCCTCTGTCCATTGAGCTTGACCAAACAGTTGCTCGCTTCCCAGATAGTACTCCAGCTTTAGCTAGGATCAAGGGCGAGATACAAATTGATCCCAAAACTTTATTTTGTTCCACTGTCTTTTTGGCAACTTTATAGGAACTTTCATTATCTAAATATTGCAGGCACCCTGGACCTCCAATAAAAACTATTGCATCAAAATCAGCCGGATTTAATTCCTTAAGTAGAAGGTCTACTTCAACGTCTCCCCCATCGGCACCAATAGCTGTCCCTGAATTAGTACTGACAGTAGTTATTTTTGCTCCGGCTTTCTCTAAAATCTCTTTTGGGACAAGATATTCAACATCTCTGAAGTCCCGAAAAGCAATAATCATTGCTATTTTTTTATTTTCTAAGGTTTCTGGCATAATGATCTTAGCGGAGAACTGTTCTCCGCTATTTTAAATACTTTGCTTTAGCTATATTGTGTTCCTCTAAAGTTTTACTAAAAATTGTTTCGCCTTCAGGGGTAGATAAATAGTACCAAAAATCACTTTCTTCAGGATATATCGAAGTTATTGTACTGTCAATGCCTGGATTGCAAATTGGGCCAATTGGTAGTCCAAGATATTTATAAGTATTGTAAGGAGAATCAATTTGAGTATCTTCTTTTGAAATTTTTATTGTTTTCTTTCCGGTGATGTAAGTTATAGTAGCATCAACTTGTAAAGGGAAATTGTTTTTTAATCTTTTCCATAAAATCCCTGAAACCAATTTTTTATCTTCAAAACTCTTAACCTCTTTTTCGATTAAAGACGCCATTGTGATTATTTCAAAAATTGATTTTTTTTGCTTTTTTATCTCTTCCTTTAAATCTGTCGTTAACTTTTTATCAAAATTGTCAAGCATTTTTGAAATAATGTTTTCTGCCGAAATTCCTTTTTCTACAAAATATGTATCTGGAAAAAGATAACCCTCAATATCCCAATCTTCTATTGGACCGTGATTTCTACGATCGTAGAAATCACGGTCTTTTCTATCTCTAAGGAATTCGTATTGGTCTTCCCACTGACTGAATTTTATTTTTCCTAGAAAATCTTGAGATTGAACTATTTCTCCCTCTTCTAAATAATTAGCGATTTCTCTTTTATTCCAACCTTCAATAATGGTAATTTTTTCTTTTATCACTTTGCCTGAAACAATTTTTTTTGTAATTTCTGGGGTATTCATCCCTGGAGATAGAAAATATTCTCCGGCCTGAAGTTCTCCAGAAACATTTTTAAAAAGAGTATAAAGCCGAAATAAGAAATCACATTTGATTATCCCCTGTTTTTCTAAATTAAAAGCAATTTCCCTTGTCCCCTCCCCTTTTTTAATAACAAATACTTTTTCTTCTCTAACTTCCGGTGTTTTTGGAAGATAAATCCCCTGCCAAACAAAAAAAACTCCAGCTAAAAAAATGAGAAAAATTATTAAAAAAATTTTTATCTTCATTTTTCTTCAGTAATTAAGGGTACAAAAACAAAGCCCGGATATTCAATTTCCTCAAACTCTTTCTCTGATTTCTTTATAAACAGCCAAATTGAAGTACCAATAGGAGTAACTATTTTACCTCCAATTTTTAATTGTTCTTTCCAAGCCTGAGGAATTTCTTTTGCTGAGGCTGAGGCTAATATCTTATCAAAAGGAGCTTCTTTTGAAGAACCTTTTGAACCATCAGCACAAATAAATTCAACAGTCCCCTTTTCAATAAAATTATACTTAGCTACATTCTGCTCGCCAAACTCTTTTAGTTCTGGGACTATTTCAATAGCAATTACTTTTCCTTTCTCACTAACGATTTCTGCCAAAAGTGCTGTTGTCCAGCCAGAACCTGAACCAATGTCTAAAATTTTATCTCCTAGTTGGGGCTGAAGTTGTTCAATCATAAAAGCAACTACTAAGGGTTGGGAAATGGTTTGGCCATAACCTATTGATAGGGCTGTATTTAACTCAGCCAAATTTTTAATATCTTCTGGTAGAAAATCTATTCTTTTAATCTTTGAAAAAGCCTCAATAATACTCGGAGTCTTTAGCCAACTATCTTGAATTAAAGAATCAATTAAAGCCATATTTGATATTTGATTTTTGATATTTGATTTATTTCTTACTCGTATCTTAAAGCATCGACCGGTTTAAGCTTTGCTGCGCTTCTAGCTGGGAGAAATCCGGAGAGGCATCCAATCAAAAAAGAAAATGTTAAGCCAAAAATAATGAGGCCGGGTGAGATAGAAGCTGAGATATAGAAAACTGGATGAATCTGGCCAACAAATTCAATTAATTTAGCTAATCCCAATCCAAAGATCATTCCTCCTACCCCTCCCACCAGACCAATAACACCTGATTCAATTAAAAAGACTGATGTTATAGTAGAACTTTTCGCTCCAACTGCTTTTAAAATTCCTACCTCTCGAGTTCGTTCATGAACAGAAGTATACATTGTGTTCATTATACCTATTCCTCCTACAATCATTGCAATACTGGCAAAGGCAAAGACTGCAAGTTGAATTACCCCCATAATGTTACTAACCATTCCAGTCATTGCCTCATTGGTTAAAACAGAAAAAGAACTCTCTTCTTCTCCTCTTTGTCTTCTTCTTGTTTCCAAAAGATTCTCCTTTATGTCCTCTGCCACCTCTTCGGGAGAAAATCCGGACGCAATTTTAGCAACGGCCTGGGGCGCGCCATCCTTTTTACCTGTAATTCCACGAAAAATATCCAAATCCAAGCCAATCATAGAATCATCTTGTCTGCTTCCTAAAGATTTTAATATCCCAACAACTTCAAACTGCTTTCCCTTTATAGTGGCTTGAGTACCGATTTTTAACCCGGGGAAAATTTCTTCCGGCACCAAACTACCAACCAGAATCTCTCTTTTTCCAGCTTCTGGCCAACGGCCTTCAGCCATATCAAAACCTAAATCCTCTTCATAGATCTCTAAGGCATTTTTTAAATCAACCCCAAACAAGAGAACAGTCTTGCTATCGCCTTGGGATTTCATAACTTCTGCTTTATAAACATTAGGAATAACTATTTCCACTCCCTTGGTCTTTCTTATCGCATTTAAGTCATCTTCTGTCAGTTCAGCGCCTCCAAGAAATGTAGTCATTATATCAGATAAGTTGCCGGGTATAATCATAACAATATCTTTACCTATTGCTCTTAATTGCTTAAGAACAGTTGCTTTTAATCCTTCACTTAAGGAAAGTAAAGACATTATCAAAAAAACACCAATAACAATGCCCAAAATCGTCAGCCAGCTTCTTAAGGGTCGAGTTCTAAGATTCTTGATTGCTATTTTAAAATATTCTTTTAACATATTTATTTTTTACTTTCCCAAAGAACCTTTTCGCCCATTAAATTATTAGAAGTTAATTGACCGTCTTTAATATTTATTATCTGTTCACTGTAATTCGCGATATGAGGATCGTGGGTAACAACTATAATGGTTTTTTTCTCTTTTTTATGGAGATCAATTAGAATTTCCATAATTTGCTCCCCTGTTGAAGAATCCAAATTTCCGGTTGGTTCATCGGCCACAATGACTTCGGGGTTGTTAGATAAAGCCCTAGCAATGGCTACTCTTTGTCTTTCACCCCCTGAAAGTTCAGAGGGTCGATGAAAAATCCTTTCTCTCAAACCGACAGAAGAAAGCAAAAGTTCAGCTTTTTCTCGTCTTTTACTTTCAGGGATACCTTGAAAAATCATTGGCGTCATTACATTTTCAAGGGAGCTAAGATTGGGTAATAAATTAAACTGTTGAAAAACGAAACCAATTTTTTTACCTCTAATCTGAGATAGTGCATCTTCTGAAAACTGGGAGGTATCTTTTCCTTCTAAAAAAACTTTTCCTTTAGTCGGTACATCCAAAAGTCCAATAATATGTAAAAGGGTTGATTTGCCCGAACCACTGGGACCTAAAATCACTACAAAACTACCTGGAGTAATCTCCAGGTTTATTCCTTTTAAAACCGTAAGTTCTACTTTTCCTAATTGATAAACCTTCCAAACATTCTCCAATTTAATCAAAGAATTTTCAGTCATAGAAAATTTTGGAGAGCTCGAGAACCTTTTTGAAAAAGGGTCTCGAATATATGCTTTCGGCTACGGGTTATAAGGTCCCGAGCCGAAAGTAACTTTTAATTTTTGGAGGTTGGACACCTTTTTTGAAAAGGGGTCCAAGTTACATTATTTTATCGCTACTTCCTCTCCTTCTTTTAAACCGGAAATTACCTCCACCATATCGTCACTACCCAAAAGACCAATTTTTATTTCTCGTTCTTCTATTTGGCCATTTTTAAAAACCTCGACTATTGTTTTGTCGTCCTTTGTCTGAATTGCTACCTCAGGAATAATTAAGACATTTTCTTTTGAAGCAGTTCTAATAACAATATCAGCAGTCATTCCTGGTTTAATTCCTTTCCTAGTCTCTTCAAAATCAATAGTCACTTCATAATAAACTACTCCTTCAATTAGTTTTTCAGCAGGATCTATTAAAACCACTTTTCCTTTTAGAATCTCATCGGGAAAAGCAGTAAGAATAATATCTACCGAATTATCAACATTTATTTTAACAACATCTTCTTCATAAATATCTGCTTTTATTTGAAAGGGGCTGGCCGAAATAAAAGAGATAACCGTCTCGGAAGGTTGAACCATCTCTCCTATCTCTTTATTCGTCTTTGTAATTTGTCCCTCAGTGGGGCTGATTATTGTAGCTTCTTCAATCTGGTTTTCAATAAGATTTATCTGAGCCTGAGTCTGTTTTATCTGGGCTTCATATAAATCAATGTCTTCTTTTTGAGGTTTAGCCATCACCAGGGCTAATTGATCTTCAGCCTTCTGAAGTTGCCCTTCAGCTGCTTCCATATTTAATTTCATCGAAGAAATGGTTTGCTGAGAATTAGTAATATTAGTCAGAGCAGTATTAATATTGGTTCTTTGAGTATCCAAAGAAGTCTTATCAGTGGATGAGACCGTATTACGATAAACTGGTGCCTCGCAGGTCTCTCGAATAATTGCCAGGGCCTTAGATGTCGTATCGAGGGCCTTTTTCATTTCAGAAAATGCCACATCAATATTTTCATCTTCTGGATTATCTTTAGCAATATCGAGGTAAGATTTTGCCCGAGACACTGCATTTTCTATCCTGACTTCATTTTCTTTTACTTCAAGGCTCTCTTGGTCAGTAGTGTTAAAATAAGTTTGCCGAATTGATTCTACAATATTTGAGGCATTATAAAGTTTCAAATAAGAATCGTCTAAAGAGATTATCGCATCTTCAAAAGCTTGGTCTAAGTTTTCTTTAGTAGTATCTAAGGCAATTTGACTGTTTTTAACTTCGGTTTCAGCAATTTTAATTTCTTCAGCGCTAGCACCGGCTAATAATTTATCTAATTGGGCCTGAGCTACCAAAAGAGCAGCCCGGGCTTCTTGAAGTTGGATAGAAAGCTGGCTAGTGTCGAGCTTAGCTAAGGCAGTATTTGACTCGATTTTATCCCCTACTTTGACATATATTTTTTCAATTCTGCCAGCTGCCTTGAAACTAAGATTTATCTCCTCCCCCTTCTTAACTGTTCCTGTCTCTGAAACCTCTTGGGAAACTATTCCTCGATATACTTCAGTTAAGGTAAAAAAGGGTTTCTCTTTTTTAATGAAACCCTGATAGACTCCGAAAATTATTACAAGGATAATGATTATTATTGAAATTATTTTTTTGTTCATATTTTTATTTATTAATTTAAAAGCTCTTCTTTTAATTTTATTTCATTTTTATAAAAAAGCAAGATTTATTTAAAAATAAAGCATAGATTAAGCAGGTAGAGAGTTTTCCACAGCTCAATATAGGAGAATCCTAAAAGGTATTATATAATTAAAAAATATTTGTCCCTTTTGGTCGAAAGGGAAAAACAAAAAAGAGATAAAAATGACCATAATAACTACTCTTTTTGGTACCTGGCAAATGCAGGTGATTGTAACTTTAATAGCAATTGATGTTTTGTTAGGAATTATTGCTGCTCTTTTTAGAAAAGATTTTGTTTTTAGTAAACTGGGTAACTTTATGAAGGGGCCTGTCCTAGCCTATGTTTTTGGTTTTGCCATTGTCGAAATAATGGGTGGAATCTTACCTTCTTTGGCCTTTATTGTTCCGATAACCTTTGTCTTAATCGTTATTGTTCTCTTGGCTTCAGTTTTCAGAAATTTATCGAAATTAGGCATCCCGGTACCAAAAGATTTTAAAAAATAATTTAAAAGGGAACAGAAAAATCATAGATACTCATTAAAGTGAGATAAGTTTTTGAGTCAATTTTTAAAATGCGTGTTCAAAAACACGCATTTTTGATGATAGAAATTGACCTAATCTCTTTATATTATTTTCTTCTACGCAAAATTTTGTACCAATCGGGGTAACAAAAAATGCCTTGAATCATCAAGCCTCCCAAAAAACTCAAAAAGAATTGAGGGAAAGGAAAAAAAAGATTATATAAGAAATTAAAAATTAAAATTCCTAAAGATAATAACCAATGATGAAGGTGTAATCTATAATTACCAATATTAAGAATAATAGACTTTATTCTCTGGTGCCCATCATATTGTCCAGCAAAAAATTTTCCAAAAAAATATCCCAAAATTATTCCAAGATAAATCTCTAAAGATATTATAGCTAAGGGGATTCCCAAAAGAATTTTTCGATTAATTTTAATCATTGATCTGCGGGTCCGCCCTGACTCGAACAGAGAACTTCGCTTTTGGAGAGCGAAATTATACCATTTAACTACGGACCCTATTTTTTGGTTTCTTTATGTAAAGTGTGCTTCCTGCACCACTTACAAAATTTTTTAAGTTCTAATTTTTTCTCAGCTAATTTTTTAGATTTATGAATAAAATAATTTATTCTCTTACAATCTTGACATTTAAGTTTTACAAAAGGTTTTTTTGGCATAGTTATAACAAAAAAAACAGAAAGGGGTCGGGAAAACTGGGTGTTTTCCCGTGGCGGAAAGATTAAAACCGAAGGGTTTTAAGGAGCGGCGTTAGTCGAGCGAAGCGAGGCGTGCCGCGACTTTTGGGCATAGTTATAACAATATAACAAAAGTGAGCCGGAGATGGGAATTGAACCCATGACCTTTTTCTTACCAAGAAAACGTTCTAGCCACTGAACTACTCCGGCAGGTCATCTTGATAATAAAGTGGGTAGGGAGGGACTTGCACCCCCGAAGGTCAGTGACCGCCAGTTTTACAGACTGGTGCGTTAGCTGCTCCGCCACCTACCCTAAGACGTATCTTATTTTAGCATATTCTGATTATTTTTTCCACCTTCGCCCAAGGCTACGGTGGACCAGCCGTAGCTTTCTTAGCGAAGGCCGGCAATAATTTTTGAGTGTTTTTTTCGCCATTCTTCAATCTTTTTATGATTTCCAGAGAGTAAAACTTTAGGAGTTCTCCATTTTTTACCTTTTTTTGCCTGCCTGCCGTAGCCTCGGCGAAGGCGGGGTAAAAAAACTTCTGGCCTGGTATATTGAGGATATTCAATAAATCCTCGATCAGCGGTAATTCTTTCTTTCAGCAACTGAGATTTACCTAAAACTCCTGGAATTAACCTGGCTACCGTCTCTATTAATACCATGGCTGGAAGCTCTCCACCCATTAGAACATAATCCCCTATTGATATTTTGTCTGAGGCAACATATTTTGCCACTCTTTCATCCACCCCCTCATATCGTCCACAGATTAAGATTAAATGACCCAATTTAGAAAATTGGTAAGCCATTTTCTGATTAATTTTTTTCCCCCGAGGTGTAAAAAGAATTACTTTTGTTCTTCGCTTTTTTCCTTTTTTTAAAGCGGCAACTGCTTTGAAGATCGGCTCTACTTTCATTACCATTCCTCTTCCACCTCCATAAGGTCGATCGTCAACAGTTTTATGCCGACCCTGAGCCCAATCTCTTAAATTGTGCAGGCGAATTTTAATCAAGCCCGCTTTAAGGGCCCGGGAAATTATTGATCCCTTTAGATAAGAATCAAAGATCTCTGGAAAAATTGTAATAATATCGAAAGTCATGTTATAAATGAAAACCGTCCTATCAAATATGATAGCACGGTCTTCGAGTATCTGTAAACTCTACTCCCCTTTAGCTATTCACAAAAGTGGAGGTTACAATTTAAGTTTACAGTTTTAATTCTTCAAGCTCTTCTCCTCCAGCTGGAGCTCTTTTTCCTCGAGCAGGACGAGCACCTTCTGGTTCCTCGATCTTTAAGTTCACTCTAGCATGATTCTTAAGACCGACTATCCGAACCAAAGATCTGATGGCTCTGGCAGTTGCCCCTGCTCTTCCAATAATCTGACCCATGTCTTCAGGGTTTACTTTCAAAGAAAGTAAAACTCCCATCTCATCAACCTTGCGGTCGATTTTAACATCTTCTGGGTGATCGACTAGGGCTTTAATCACATGCTCAAGGAATTCTTGATCAGCTAGTTTTTTCTCAGCCATATTTCTTTCAGAAATTAAGTAATTACTGATAATTAATCAATACTAGTAGCCCGACCTTTGCTTCTCACCTGACTCTCTTTCTTTTCAGGAGAATCGGTTTACCCACCAAAATTTTGCGAAGCAAAATTTAGGCGAAAATTTAGGCGGGCGAGTCTGAAAAAGCTACTATTTATTTATTATACTCTCTTTAAAATTCTTGTCAAGAACTTGAGGTATCATTTTCCTTGGGTTTTTCTACTTTTGATGCTTTAGTTTTTTCCTCTTTAACTTTTTCTTTTGGTTTTTCTTCTTTTGGAGGCTTAATTTCTTTAGAAACTTCTTTTTCTGCCTTTTCAGGCAGCTTCTCTTCTGTTTTAACCTCGACCGGCTTAACTTCTGCTGGTTTTTTCTTCTCTTTTCTTTTTTTGTGTGAGGGAATTTTCTCACCTGTTAAAATCTTTTCTTTAATTAGTAAATTATAAACCGTATCTGATGGTTTAGCCCCAACTGACAACCAGTACTCAATTCGTTCTCTTCTTAATACCTTTTCTTTAGTTAGAGGATTATAAAAACCAACCTCTTCTACAAAACGGCCACCTCTTGGTGGCCTTCTTTTATCTGTAACAACGATCTTAAAAGAAGGTTGATTCTTTTTA
Source organism: Patescibacteria group bacterium (assembly GCA_020148145.1). NCBI lineage: Bacteria > Patescibacteria group bacterium. Next base: position 107,076 of record JAHCRE010000016.1, read on the forward strand.
CCGACACGGAAAAATCTTATAACAAGCATGTTTTTTTTCTCCCTCCTAAGCGAGGGAAGCAATTTTTATGGACAGGGGCCCGCGCCTGACGCGGGAGGGTGGTGGGTGGGTTGGAGTCCGCAGGCAAATTAGCTTGGTGTCGCCTTTAAGGCGACTAATTTGCCGAGGACCTGAACGAGTTCATTGCTGGAATGAACGAGTGTATCCTAAAAATTATCTTCCCGAACGTCTACCAATCTTTTATTTCCAAAGCTTTTTTGGCTGCCTCTTCTTCGGCTTCTTGCTTTGAGGAGCCTTCATCTTTGGCTATTAATTCTTCCCTCAAAAAAACTCCGACAATAAAACGCTTAACATGGTCTGGGCCCCATTCCTCCAGAACTTTATAAGTAGGAGTTATTCCTACTCTTTCCTGAGCTTCTTCTTGAAAACGCGATTTAGCATCTTTAAAAAGACCGGCTTCAATAATATGGGGTAATTCTTTGATTAAATTTTTTTTAATAAAATTATGACAAACCTTATATCCTTGGTCGAGATACATTGCTCCTATTAAAGCCTCAAAGGTGTTGGCTAAAATATATTGACGGGCCTTTCCCATCTCTTTTGCCTCCCCTCGTGAAAGCAATAGAGAATCATTAAAACCTAAATCTTTGGCAACAATTGATAACATCTTTGAATTGACTAGAGCTGCCCGCCAATTAGTTAACTCCCCTTCTGATTTTTTAGGATAATTTTGATAAAGATATTCAGTAACAACTAGTTCCAAAACGGCATCTCCTAAAAATTCTAATCTTTCATTGTGGGGAAGTCTAAAATTTGGATTTTCATTTAAATAAGACCTATGGCAAAAAGCTTGAATTAAAAGATCTTTATTTTTAAATTCCAGATTTAGTTTTTTTTCAAAGGGTGAAAAATCCTTCATGTTATTTTTCTATCTCTCTATAAACTGTTCCCAAAACACCGTTAACGAACTTCCGTGAAGACTCGCCACCAAAACTTTTCGCTAATTCAATTGCTTCATTTATTGCTACTTTTGGAGGAACCTCAGTCTTTTTACTATATAATAATTCATAAAGCCCGATTCTTAAAATATTTCTATCAATAATGGTTATTTGCTCTATCGGCCACTCGGGAGCTGCCTTTTCAATAATTTTATCAAGTTGAGAAAGACCGGTGACTACTCCATTAACTAATTGCCAGATAAAACTTTCGTCCTCGAGCCCTGGTCCAAATTCCTTAATATTTTTTTCCACAATCTTTTTTAAAGCCTCAGGTTTTTTACCAGAAAAATCCCACTCATAAAGGGATTGCATAACAATAGAGCGTGAAAGGTGTCTTGAAGCCATAGTTATTTACGGGACATTTCTTTCCAACTTAATGATTTAGGGGCCCGCTTGGGGGAGGGTGGTGGGTGGGTTGTGGTCTTTTTTGCTTTTTCTTCCCTTTCTTTTGCCTTTATTTCTTTTTTCCTTTTCTTTCTTTCCTTTTTTTCAAGTTTAGATATCACATCGATGATCTCTCTGCCTTTATAATATCCACAATTTTGACAGATAGTGTGAGGGAAAACCGGTTTTCCACATTTGGGACAACGAGTTAAAACCGGAGTTCTGGAAAAAATATGAAGTCTCCGTTTATTTCTTCTTGATTTTGTGTGTCTCTGTTTCGGAACAGCCATAGTGGTATTACACGGTTATAATATTACATCATTACATCATTTCTTAAAAAAATCAAGTTTGTAAATTTAATAATTTAGCAATTTAACAGTTTTTGTACTGGCTTGAATGATTTTCGATGAATTTTGCAAGGACTATGTTTTTTTAGCATTTTTCGATGTAATTTTGTTGGATAACCTTTGTGTCTATTAAAACCATATTTGGGATATTTTTTGTGAAATCTTCTCATTATTCTATCTCGATAGACCTTAGCAATAATAGAAGCCATGGCGCAAGAAAAAACTTTCTCATCGGCTCTTTTAATTGATTTTTGGGGAATATTTAAATTAATTTTAAAATTTCCATCTAAAATTAAAAAGTTAGGTTTCCTTTTTAATTTTCTAACCGCTCTTTCCATTGCCAATTTAGTTGCTCCCAAAATGTTAATTCTATCAACTACTCTTTCTGAAACCCTGGCTATCCCCCACTCTATCTGGGAACGATTTGTTAGAACCTCATAAAACTCTTCTCGTTTTTTTTCTGACAATTTCTTTGAATCTTTTATATCTTCAAAAAACTTTTTGTCTCTGAATTTGGGCTTTTTTATCATCACTGCTGCCGCCACCACTGGTCCAGCCAAAGGTCCCCGACCAGCCTCATCCAAACCAGCGATTCTCTTGTGTCCTTTCTTCCATAATTTTTTTTCTTCACGAAAATTGGGAAACATAATATTTATTTATCATAACTTATAAATCGAAAAGTCAAAAATTATTGACAACTTAGAATAAATTTGAGATAATATAATAGTATCTTAAGTGGGAGGCAGAAACTTGAAGGATAAGAAATTAAAGTGTGATTATTGTCCAAACGAAGCCGATCTTATAGCCGAGACACAATTAAGCGTCGATATTAAAAGAACGCGTAAATTTTGCAAGGAATGTTTTAAACAAGTGAAGGGCTGGACTGTAATAAAGAAGTTGTAAAAAAATAAAAAGAGGATATTAAACGAAAACAAAGGGGTTGCTTCTCTAAAACAGTTAAATGGGCTGGGATTTAATTTCCGGCTCTTTTTTGTCCACTTGTAAAAAACATTTCAATTGATTATATTTATTTAAAGGACTTATTTTATGGAAAAAGAGCAGCTTCAATTAAGTTTTAAAGAAATTGAAAAAGAGTTGAGAGTGGCTGAAGTCGAAGGAAGGGAGGCAAATTTTAGAGGAAAAATATTGCCTTCGATTTCTCTTTCAGGCCGGATTATAAAGACTGGCCTAAATCTTGAAGGGGCGAAAATTAGAGGAGAATTTTATTTAGGCGAAAGTACCCTTAAAGGAGATTTAAATTTAAGAGGAGCAGAAGTTTCCAACATTTTTTATCTGGGGAAAACCAAGATTTTAGGAAATTTAACTTTAGAAGAGGCAAGTATTTCTGGCTGTTTAAATTTAATAGGAGTAGAGATTGAAAACTCTCTAAATTTTCAAAAATTGAGAGTAGTTGGATTTATCTCTCTTAACAGAGCCCTTATTAAGGGGGATGTCAACCTCAGACAGGTAGAAGTTAAAAATTCAAAAAATGCTGGTGAGTTAACTATCAAGGGAGATATTTATTTAAGAGAGGCAAAAATAGACGGTTCAGTGGACCTTGAAGGAGGAGTAGTTGAAGGTGGACTCGATCTTAAGGGAGCAATTATTAAAGGATCTTTAAGTTTAAAAAATATCAAAGTTCAAGATTTTATAGTTCTAAAAAAAGCAGATATTTGGGGGAAAATTAATTTTGAGGAAGCTAAAGGAGAAATAATTTTCTAATTGAAGAATCTTGCAATAATAGATATAATGGGTTAATCGTTTTTTATTTTCAAAATATGAAATTCACTCATTTACATACCCACTCTCACTATTCTTTGCTCGACGGTCTACCAAAGATTGATGAGCTTTTAGATTATGCCAAAGAACTTGGGATGGAGGCCTTAGCTCTCACTGATCACGGTGCTCTTTATGGAGCAGTAGAATTTTACAAAAAGGCAAAAGAGTTGGGAATAAAACCAATTTTAGGCTCTGAGGTCTATTTGGCCTATGAAAAAATGACCCAAAAAAGACCGAACATTGACGACAAAAAATATCACCTGGTCTTGCTTATTAAAAATGAAGAGGGTTATAAAAACTTGGTCAAACTCTTAACCCGAGCCCATTTAGATGGGTTTTATTATAAACCAAGAATTGACGAGGATTTGCTTTCAAAATATAGCTCGGGCTTGATTTGTCTTTCAGGATGTTTGCAGGGGAAAATCCCAAAATTAATTTTGGCAAAAAAAATTGACGAAGTCGAAAAAATTTCTTTAAAATATCAAGAGATTTTTGGTAAAGATAATTTTTATTTGGAAATTCAACATCATCCTAATATATTAGATCAAAAAATTGTAAATAAAGCTTTAATTTCTATCTCAAAAAAATTAAATATTCCCTTGGTTGCCACTAATGATATTCACTATTTAAAGCCAGAAGATGCCGAGGCTCAGGACATTTTAATGCTTGTTAATACTGGAGCCGATCCAAATAATCCAGAGAGGTTGACTTTAAAGGCTGATGATTTTTCAATGAGAAGTCCTCAGAAAATGAAAAGAGATTTCAAAGATTCACCCGAAGCAATATTAAACACTCAAAAAATTGCCGATCTCTGCAATTTCCAATTTGAACTGGGGAAAATCCAACTTCCTCAGTTTAAAGCCCTAACACTGGAGAGTCAGGATAAATATTTAGAAAAACTCTGTTTTCAGGGCTTGAAAAAAAGATATGGTCAAAGCCCTAAGAAAAAAGTTTTAGATAGATTAAATTATGAATTGTCAATTATTGAAAAAACTGGTTTTGCTTCTTATTTTTTGATTGTCCAAGATTTTGTCAACTGGGCAAAAGAAAACGGAATTATTGTTGGTCCAGGAAGAGGTTCGGCCGGGGGTTCCCTGGTATCCTATTTATTAAATATAACCAATGTTGACCCCATAAAATATAATTTATTGTTTGAAAGGTTTCTAACCGGTGAAAGGATTTCTCTTCCTGATATTGATCTCGATTTTACCGACCAAAGAAGAGATGAGGTAATCAACTATGTTGCCAAAAGATATGGGAGAAATAAAGTCGCCCAAATCATTACCTTTGGAACAATGGCTGCCCGAGCAGCAGTCAGAGATGTTGGAAGAGCTTTGAATTATTCTTATAGTTACTGTGACCGGATTGCCAAAATGATTCCAATGGGCTTTACTTTGGATCAAACCCTGAAAATGGTTGAAGAATTCTACCAAATTTATAAACAAGATTTGCAAGCGAAAAAATTAATTGATTTTGCTAAAAAACTGGAGGGGGTGGCCCGTCATGCCTCAACTCATGCCTGCGGAGTGGTAATATCAGCCGAGCCTTTGGAAAATTTAGTGCCCTTACAACATCCCACCCAAGACGATGAATCAATTGTTACCCAGTATGAAATGCACTCCATTGAAGATTTAGGTCTTTTGAAAATAGACCTTTTAGGGCTAAAAAATCTAACTATTATTGAAAATACAATTAATCTTATTAAAGAAAGAGGAGGCCTTGAAATTAATATAGAAAATCTCCCCCTAGATGATAAAAAGGCCTACCAACTTTTACAGGAAGGAAAAACAACTGGGGTATTTCAACTGGAGGGGGAGGGAATGAAAAGATACTTGAAACAATTAAAGCCCACCATTTTTGAAGATATTACTGCCATGATTGCTCTTTTTAGACCAGGACCAATGAAATTTATCCCTGAATATATTAACAGGAAGTATAAGAAAAAAAAGGTCGAATATTTGCATCCAAAATTAAAACCAATTTTAGAAAAAACCTATGGGCTACCAGTCTACCAAGAACAGCTCATGCAAATTGCCCAGAAATTAGCTGGTTTTTCTCTGGCTGAAGCCGATGTCTTAAGAAAAGCAATCGGTAAGAAAATAAGGAGTTTATTAATTAGTCAAAAAGAAAAATTTATTGAGGGAATGATAAAAAATAAGATAAGAAGAGGAGTAGCCTTGAAAATCTGGGATTGGATTTTACCCTTTGCCAGATATGGTTTTAATCGAGCCCACAGTTGTTGCTATGCCCAAATTGCCTATCAAACCGCCTATTTGAAGGCTAATTTCCCCTGTGAATTTATGGCCGCCCTTTTAAACTCAGAACAAAGAGATGTTGAAAGAATTGGTTTTTTAATTGACGAATGTAAAAAAATGGGAATTAAGGTTTTACCTCCGGAGATTAATGAAAGCGACGAAAACTTTACTATCGGTGGTGAAAATCAAATAAGATTTGGTTTATCGGCTATTAAAAATGTTGGTTGGAATTTTGTTGAAGAAATTGTCAAAGAAAGGAAAAGAAGAGAATCATTTAATTCGATTTCTAATTTTTTAGAAAGAGTTAATACAAAAGATCTTAATAAAAAATCAATGGAAAGCTTAATTAGGGCCGGGGTCTTTGATAAATTTGGAGAAAGAAATTGTTTGCTTTTCAACCTTGAGACTCTTTTAGAATACAATCGAGAAATAAAAAAGAGTCAAATTTTTGGCCAAAGAAATCTTTTTTCTAACATCCTTGGTTTTAGTAGTCAAATAAAACTAAAACCAGCCCCGCCAGCAAAAAGGGCAGAAAAGCTTGCCTGGGAAAAAGAACTTTTAGGTCTTTATGTAACATCTCATCCTTTAGAAAGCTTTAAAAATATTTTCGAGAAACGGGTTTTACCAATTACCAATATTAATGAAAGAATTTTAGGAAAGATTATAAAAATTGGAGGGATTATTTCCTCTCTTAAGAAAATTATCACTAAAAAAGGTCAACCAATGCTCTTTTTAACTCTTGAAGATTTAACTGATAAGATTGAGGTTATCGCTTTTCCTTCGGTAATTAAAAAAAATCCAGCTCCATTTCAGGAAAATAAGATTGTTTTAATCTCAGGAAGGGTTGACAACCGAGATGGAGCGCCAAAAATAATCTGTGAAGAGATTGAAGAGATTGTGGAAAGTTAAGTCTTGACAAGGAATTTTAGTTCTATTAAGCTAAGTTTAGGATGCTGAAATTATTCCAAATTTTTTATACCACTACCACAACCTCTTTTTGAGGCTAATTTGGGAATTTAAAAATTCTCCAATGAGCCTCTTTTCCAAAAAAAGAGGTTTTTTATTAAGGGTCGATTATGTTAAAATAAATTAATCAAAAATATGAAACTAGAAATTATTCGTCACTCTCTATCTCATATTTTAGCTGCAGCTATTCAGGAATTATTTCCTGGAACCAAATTTGGTATTGGCCCAGCAATTGAAAATGGCTTTTATTATGATTTTGACTTAGAAAACCCCTTAACTCCTGGAGATTTACCGAAAATTGAAGCGAAAATGGAAGAAATTATCAAAAAAAATATTATTTTTAAAAAGAAAAGGGTTAAAAAAGAAAAGGCAAAAAAGATATTCAAAGATCAACCTTATAAATTAGAACTTATAAATGAAATATCAGAAAAGGAAGTGACAGTTTATGAAACGGGCAAGTTTATTGATCTCTGCCAGGGACCTCATGTTAAATCGACAAAAGAAATTCCAACAGAGGGTTTTAAATTAACAAAAATTGCCGGCGCCTATTGGCGAGGAAATGAAAGAAATCCGATGCTAACTCGAATTTACGGAGTAGCCTTTAAAACTAAAAAGGGATTAAAAAATCATCTTCAAAAAGAAGCTGAAGCTGAGAAAAGAGATCATCGAATTCTAGGCCAGAAATTAGAGTTATTTTCTTTTGATGAAGAAGTAGGGGCTGGACTTCCTCTTTGGCATCCAAAAGGTGCAATTTTGAGAAAAATTATTGAAGATTATTTATATGAAGAATTAACTTCTCAAGGATATCAATGGGTAGTCAGTTTCCATATTGGAAAATTAGATATTTGGAAAACTTCGGGCCACTGGGACTTTTATCGGGAAAATATGTACTCCCCTATCAAAATCGATAAGGAGGAATATATGCTAAAACCGATGAACTGCCTTTTCCATGTGAAAATTTATAAATCCAAAATTCGGAGCTACAAAGATCTACCAATTAAATATGCTGAATGCGGAACGGTTTATCGGTATGAGAAGTCTGGAGTTTTACATGGGTTAATGAGGGTAAGAGGCTTTACTCAGGATGATGCTCATATTATCTGTGAACCCGACCAGGTAGCTCAGGAAATTACCAAACTCATAAAATATGGCCTTAAAACACTTAAAGCTTTCGGTTTTAAGGATTATGATATTTATCTCTCAACTCGGCCAGAAAAATATGCCGGAACAGAAAAGGGATGGAAAAAAGCAACAAACATTTTAAAATATGTTCTCAAAAACCTTAAATTAAAATACCAGATTGACCCAGGCGGTGGTGTATTTTATGGACCGAAAATTGATATTAAAATCAAGGATTCCCTTGGTCGGCCCTGGCAATGTACCACTATTCAAGTAGATTTTAATTTACCAGAAAGATTTAAGATCACTTATATTGATAAAAAAGGAAGGAAACGAGAACCTTTTATGATTCACAGAGTGCTTTTAGGCAGCATGGAGAGGTTTATCGGAGTTTTGCTTGAAAATTACGCCGGAGCCCTACCCTTATGGCTTTCTCCCGAACAAGTCTGGATAATTCCAGTTGGTTCTCGGCATAAAAAATATGCTAAAGAAGTTGCTGAAAAATTAAAAAAAGAAAATTTAAGAGTCGAATTAAAAGATACGGCGAAAACTGTCTCAAAAAAAATCAGAGACGGTGAGGTCCAAAAAATTCCCTATATGTTAGTAGTTGGTGACAAAGAAATGAAAACAAAGTCAGTAAGGGTAAGAAAGCGAGAAAAAGGAGATATAGGGGTAATGAAATTAAGTAAATTTTTAGAAAAAGTTGAAAAAGAAATAAATCAGAAAAAATAACTAACTGTCTATATGTCAAATAGTGCCGGTACTAGTATCGCCAGCACCAATAGAATTGCTGAAGCCATAATCTGTTGAATTTATGAAATTGAAAACCTTAGCTTGAGAAAGCCAAGGTTTTGTTTTATAATTTGAACGAGGTGAGAATTATCTTGTTATAATTTAAACGAAGTGAGAATTGTCTTGTTTTATAATTTGAACGAGGCATAAAGCAAAATTAAAGCATGGAAAAATACTACATTATCACTTTTGGGTGCCAGATGAATCGTTCAGACAGTGAACGAATTGCTACAATTTTAGAAGATATCGGATATGAAAAGGCTTCGAATGCTAATGGTGCTGATTTAATTGTGGTCAATATGTGTTCGGTTAGACAATCAGCGGTTGATAGAGTTTATGGACTTTATTCTAAATTCAAAAAATTAAAAAGTGGAAATAAAAATCTCAAAACCATCTTAACTGGTTGTGTATTAAAAGAAGACAAAAGAAAGTTTGCTAAATTATTTGACTTAATTTTAGATATTAAAGATTTATCAAAATGGTCGCAAAAACTAAATGTCCCCTGTTCAAACATATACAGATACAAGGAACAGAATAACGATTACTTAAAAATTAAACCGAAATATCAAACCCTTTTTTCAGCTTATGTGCCAATAATGACAGGCTGTAATAATTTTTGCACATTTTGTGTTGTTCCCTATCTAAGAGGGCAAGAAATTTCCCGGTCGGCTGAAGAAATTCTGTTTGAGGTAAAAAATTTAATTAGTCAGAATTATAAAGAGATTTGGCTCTTGGGCCAGAATGTCAATAGTTACAAAGACGGAAAAATTAACTTCCCCAAACTTTTAAAAACGATAAACGAAATCAAAGGTGATTTTTGGATAAGATTTACCTCTTCTCATCCTAAAGATTTTTCTGATGAATTAATTGACGCGATGGCAAAATGCGAAAAAGTAACTGAGTATTTAAATTTGCCTGTCCAATCAGGCGATAATGAAGTTTTAAAACGGATGAACCGGCCCTATACAATTGAGCATTACAAAAATTTAGTTAAAAAAATCAGAGAGAAAATCCCTGAAATTTCTTTATCCACCGATGTCATTGTTGGTTTCCCCGGAGAGACAAGGGAACAGTTTGAAAATACGGTGAAACTTTTTAAAAAAATAAAATATAATATGGCTTATATTGCCAAATATTCCAAAAGACCGCAAGCAAAAGCTTTTTTATTAGAAGATGACGTCTCCTATCAGGAAAAAGAAAGAAGGCATAAAATTTTGACTGAAATTTTGAAAAAAACTGCTTTAGAAAAAAATAAAAAATACATTGAAAAAGAGATTGAGGTTCTAATAAATAGCTCAAAAGACAATATTTGTTTTGGAAAAACAAAAACTTACAAAACAGTAAAGCTACAAACTACAAACTACAAACTACAAACTAATCTGGTTGGCCAATTTGTAAAAATAAAGATTATTGATGCTTTGCCATGGGGGCTAAAGGGGAGTATTGAAATAAAAAAAGAAGCCTTAGCGTTGAAACTAAAGCTCTTTGAAACTTAACCTCCTTTTTATCCCTCTTTTGTGTCTCCGTCGAAGGAAATTATAAATGGCCGCTAGTCGCTTCATTTCACATACCCCGATAGACTCTCCTCTACTCTTTTTTTGGCTCAATTATTTCCCCTCTTTTTATAATATCATAAAAAAATAATATGTCAACTCAAAATTTACCCAAACTAATTGTCATTTTAGGTCCAACTGCCTCAGGGAAAACAAAGCTATCTATCCGCCTTGCTAAGAAACTTAATGGTGAAATTATCTCGGCTGACTCAAGGCAGATTTATAAAGAAATGGATATTGGCACGGCAAAGCCATCAAGAAAAGAAATTAAAAAAATTCCTCATCATTTAATTGATATAGTCTGGCCAGACCAGGAATTCAATGTGGCAATTTATAAAAAGATGGCAATAAAAGCCATCAAAAATATTCAAAAAAGAAAGAAATTACCACTTTTAGTGGGAGGTACAGGTCTTTATATTCAGGCAATTGTTGATAATATTGAATTTCCAGAAATTCCTCCCCAAGCAAAATTGAGAAAAAAATTGGAGAAAAAAACCAAAAAAGAATTATTTAAAACTTATAAAAAACTAGATCCTGAGGGAGCAGAAATTATTGATAAAGAAAATAAAAGAAGGCTAATTCGGGCGATTGAGGTTTGCGAAGTTACAGGAAAATCTTTTTGGAAACAGAGAAAGAAAGGAAAACCTTTTTTTGATATTTTAAAAATTGGGATAAAACTGCCAAAAACTGAATTAAAAAAGAGGGTTGAAAAAAGAGTAGAAAAGATGTTCAAGCTGGGTCTTGAAAAAGAAGTAAAAAATTTAGTTAAAAAATATGGTCGGGGCCTTCCATCCCTTCAGGCAATTGGCTATCAGGAATGGTTCTCCTTCGCTAAAGCTTCGGAGGATAAAAAAAGAAGAACTTTTTTTTCTCTCACAAAAAATGAAAAAGAAGAAGTGAAAAAACTAATCTCGTGCCACACAATCCAATTTGCCAAGCGCCAGATGACCTGGTTCAAAAAACACCCCGCACCAGAACAAGTTCGGTGCGGGGCAAGCAAAAGAATTCATTGGGTAAGAAATTATCGAAAGGCAGAAAAATTAATAAAAAAATTTCTTAGAAAATAAAAAGGGAAGGTAAAATATTCCTCTCTTTTTTGCAGGGGTGGGGACAAACTTAGGCCATCGAAGCAAGGCTTTCTTTCTTTTTCTCCTTTCTCTTTGCAGCCAAAGCGGTGTGCGCCGAGGAAACGACAACGTCTCCCTCCTCCATCTCAGCTATGAGGGTAGGCCACCTCTCCCTTTTTCCCAAAAAAAACTCCCTATCTGCAAAAGGAGGTTTTACCTTCCTTTCTTTAGATTGAAATACGTAAAAGAACTATTTCTGTCTTCAGGATAATCTTACCAAAAAGACTTGTCAAGAGACTTAAAAAGAGAGGAATTGATTTTTCCTCTCTATGAAAAGGTGATAGTCTTTTTTTATTTAATGTGCTAAAACTCCTTCAATGGTAAATGTGAGGAGGATGCACTTAGAAGATAGATATCTCCCGAGTGCATACCAACAAAGACGGGCTTTCCTTTCTCTTTGTCGAACTCTTAGATTAGACTGTCAAGACTTCCAGTACTTGACAATCCACACAGCTCCTCCAACAGTGACAACTACTATGACTGTTGCTGCAATCATAATACCCCACCCTTGCAGGAACTGCAGGAAAGATCCCACGTCGCTCATGGTAGAACTCACCTCCTTTTTTTGGGTGCTACTATTATAGCAAACACATTTAACTTGTCAAGGGTAAATAGGGGTTTTATTCAAAATAAAAAAGGAAGGTTAAAATCCTTCTTCTTTTTTCAGAGATAGGAGAAAGGAGAGAATCCTTATTCTCCTAAAGATAAGTTTTCAATTCCCCCCCCCAAAGCTGAAAGAAGACGGGAAAACTCCTTTTCTGAAAGAAAAAGGGGAACCTTCCTTAGGGTACTGCTTATATGATAATCTGGTCAAAAAAGCTTGTCAAGGGTTTTAACTAATATCTCTTTAACTATTTTTGGATTGGCTCTTCCTTTAGTTTCTTTTATTGCCTGGCCAATTAAAAATTGGAGGGCCGTTTCTTTTCCTTTTTTGAAATCTTTTACTGCCCTCTCGTTTTTTGAAATAACTTTTTTGACAATTTTTTCAATTTCAACTTCATCTGTAATCAATAAAAGTCTCTTTTCTTCAATGATATGGGAAGGATCAGCTCCAGTCTTAAACATTTCCTCAAGCACTATTTTAGCAATTTTACTTGAAATTTTTCCATCAGCAATCAAAGCAATAAACTCGGCAAAATTCTCCGGGGTAATCAAAAAACCTTCACCAGAAACTGAGGCCCCCTTTAATAGTCCTTGTAAATCAGTAATTAGATAATTTGCGGCTAATTTTATTAATTTTGAAATTTTTTCCGCTGGAAGTCTTGGCCCAAATTCACTTACCACTTTTTCAAAATATTCTCCTAAGTCTTTGTTTTGAACAAAAAACTCAATTTCCAAGTCTTTAAGTTTGTATTCTTCTTTAAACCTTTCTCTCCTCAGCTCTGGAAGTTCGGGAATTTCAGCTTTTATTTTCTCAATCTCTTCTTTTTTAGAATAAAGAGGCGGTAAATCTGGTTCAGGAAAATATCGATAATCATGAGCCTCTTCTTTTTCTCTTTGACCAACAGTTGCCCCTGAAACCTCATTCCAGCCCCTGGTTTCCTGAATAACTTTTTTACCTGCCTTTAAAACTTTTGCCTGTCTTTCAATCTCATAATCAATCGCCTTTTCCACCGCCCGAAAAGAGTTTAAATTTTTAATCTCCACCTTTGTCCCAAGTTTTTTTGGAATTTGGAATTTGGAATTTGGAATTTGGCGGAGAAGTGAGATATTCGCTTCGACGCGGAGTTGGCCTTTTTCCATATCAGCATTAGAAACATTTAAATAACGTAAAATCAACTTTAATTCTTCAGCAAATTTCCTTGCCTCTTTGGCTGATTTCAAATCAGGTTCAGTTACCAACTCCATTAAAGGAATGCCCGCTCGATTGAAATCCACTAAGGAATAATCTTTTTCATGAATTAACTTACCAGTATCTTCTTCTAAATGAACTCTTCTAATTTTAACTTTTTTTTTATTAATTTCTAAAAATCCATTTTTACAAAATGGCATATCGTACTGAGAAATCTGATATCCTTTTGGTAAATCAGGATAAAAATAATTTTTTCGATCAAATTTTGAATATTCAGGAATCTGACAGTTTAGAGCTAGTCCAGTTTTTATTACCTTTTTTACTGCTTCTTGATTTATTGTAGGTAGCGTCCCAGGATGTCCCAAACAAATAGGACAGATATTAACGTTGGGATTTCTTTCCTCTGGATCATTTGGGCAAGAACAAAACATTTTACTCTTTGTATTGAGCTCTACATGAATTTCCAAGCCAATTGTAGGTTGATATGCCATGCTTTCCAATAAGAAATAGTACATAACGCATTTCTCACGACCGTGGGAATTGTGTTATTGTTTTTATTTTTTGACTTCTTTTACTATTTCAACACCTGAAGAGGTGCCAATTATATCAGCTCCAGCCTTAACCATCATCTTTAGATCTCTTAGGGTTCTAATACTACCGGCTGCTTTAATTTCTAGTCCAGGAGCCGATTTTCTCATAATCCTTAAATGCTTGGCTTTTTCTTTTAATTCAAACCTATCTAAGGGGTCTTTTTCGGTTGCTGTTTTAACACAAACGGCGCCAGATTCTTTAACTATTTTGGAGGCTTTTTTAATTTCATCATCGGTCAGGAAACCGGAGCCGATAATTACTTTTGTTGGTAAAATTTTTGAAATTTCTTTTAAGTCTTTTAAAACTTTATTATATTTTCCATATTTTAAATCAACAACATTCATCACCACATCTAATTCATCGGCTCCATCTTTTTTTGCTTTTCCACAAAACTTAACTCTTTTTGAATGAGGAGAAATTCCCATTGGTGGATCAATCAAAACAATAACCTTGATATCAGTGTTCTTTAATTCTTTTTTTACCAATTTCACAAATTTTGGATTCACACAAACTCCTCTAAAACCATATTTTTTAGCCTCTTGGCAGGTCTTTTTTATTTTTTTTGCCGTAGCATTGTGTTTTATGTTGGTATGGTCAATTATTTTTGCAATTTCCATATTTAATTTAGAATCTATATTTTTTTAATAATTCGACTATCTGCTGGGAAACCTCCTTAATTGATTTTTCGCCATCAATAACAACCCACTCACTAAAGACTTGATTTTTTATTAATTTATCATAAAAATTAGTTAATTTTGATAGAAATTTTTTATCGGATTCGTGTCTGTCTAAATTTTTCTTTTCTTTTAATTTCCTTTGGATTGAAGTTTTAACCGAAATTTTAAGATAAATTATTAAATCAGGCCTGGGAAGTTCGAAAATTTTAGCAATCCTCAAGGCCTCTTTTAAAGGAAAACCTTGGGGACATTGATAGGCCAAGGCTGAAGTAAAATATCTATCAGAAATTACAATCCTCCCCTTTCTTTGCCATTTTTCGATTCTATCTTTATCTTTTAGAAAATCAGTAAAATAGAGTAGAAACTGAATTCTTGGAGAAAAATTATGTTTTTTGTGCAAAAACTGATGAATTAATTTTCCAATTGGTCCTTTATAATCAGGATAAAATAATTTTTCAACTTGCTTTTTTTGTTTTTTGAAAAAATTAAATAATAATTTGCTTTGGGTTTCACCTCCTGCCCCATCAACCCCTTCAAAGGCAATGAACTTTCCTGGATAAGGATTTTTTATCATGTTTTAATTATATCTAATTTTTAAAAAAAGAAAAAGCCCGAAATTTAAGGGCTTTTTCAAATACTAAAAATTGGAAAGTTACAAATTAAACTTTTTCTTTACTTCATCATACATATCTTTGTAAATGTGCATGCTAACAGAAAAATGAGTATAAGTCCCTGTCTCAACACCAAGTTCATCTGCTATATATTTTTGGAGAGCAGTAAAGGCATAGGCATTCTCTGGCCAGGCATTATATAAATCATTGGTTTTCATAACAACAAACATATGTAATTTTCCATCCACTAATTGAGGATAAAATAAAAGTACGCAGGGAGACGAAGAAGCTTCTCTTTTTGGTCCAAATTTCATTAAATCCCTAAAAGGAATCCAGGTGTGCATCACCACTGTTCGCCGAGTAGGATCTTTCTTTAAAATTTTAATTGCTTTTTCTACCTGATCAATTCTCCGAACCACACATTTTCCTTCAGGGGAAATTTTCTTAACGGCCCCTAATAATTCTTTTTCAGAATCAGTTACGCTTGGCAACCAAGCTCTTACTTTACAATCTGGATAACAGCGGAGCCTTGAATAATAAGTATAATCAAAGCTATTTTCTTTTTCTTTGCCTGAGCCATGGAGGAACTTTTTAACATAATCATCAGCTAATTCTCGGGTAGTATTTGCCTTAGGGCTCAATCTTGGTTCCAAAAATGGATTAGAAACTTTAATTATTAAAGGAAGGTCTTTTGTCTCTATTTGATATTCGGGCGCCTGAACGAAACGCCTGTGACCTTCTTTCATCATTAAAATACAGGCCTTTTCCCAGGCCTCGCCTAAAGTTTTAGCTGTAACTGCTCTTGTCTCGTACATGGATTAGAAAACGATTTAATGATATTTTATTTTTGACCGTTAAATCTCATACCTTGAGCCTCAAAGATAATCTCTGGATATCCCCGGCGCTCTAATTGATTTTCAGAGATGCCTAATTTAAAAAGTAATTGTTTAATTTTTTCCTGAGCTTTTCTTCCATCATCGTCAATTAGTTCTACTTCAATATATGAACCCAGTTCTTTTATATTATCAAGATTGAAATTAAATTCGTCTAATTTTCCAGGCGTTCTTTCTTTTGTTAAAGTCAGCGCTTTTATAAAACCTATTTTTTCAAGAATTTTTTTTGCTTCTTTAACATTATCAATCTTTAATTCGTATTCTTCCCAAACGCCTCGTCTTTCAGTTAAAGCTTTAAAGGTCAGGAATTTTCCTTTGTCAGAATCCCTTATCCTTAAAATATAGGAACCCGGTCCCTGATCAGTCCCCTCTTCTCCTTTCTTTTTATATATAACATCGAATTGCCTTCTTTGAGTTCCTAATGTAGCTCCTAAATTAATAAGTTTTTTCTTGAGATTTGTTAAATTTTCAATTTTTGCTCTTATTTCAATCTCCATTTTTATTACTCACTAGTCGAACCAGTCATTTTCATCGATTGATTCTTTTTTTTCGTCTTTTTTCAGATTTAACTCGCTGTCTTGTTCATAATCTAATCTATTTTTCAGGGCAAATTCGGCTTTTTGCAGTTCCCGAGCCAAATACATTGAATGTTCCAAGGTCTGCTCAAAATCACCAATTAAATTGAGTTTGGCGATAGTTTTTGAAATCTCTTCAGCTGAATTCCCGATTATTTTTTTTGTTAATTTATTATTTTGGAAATACTCAACTATTATTTTATTTCTATGGGGATTGATTGAGATGACAAAAAATCCTTTAGGGTCAGGTATCCATTTAGGAAAAGTTTTGGCCTCTATTTCTTCTATTTCCTCAATCTTCATTGCCTTTCCAGTAAAAATGCCAGGGTTTTTTCTTAAACAATTCTCAACGACTCTCATTATTTTTTTAGGATTTTCTTCACCACTTAAATCTATTATTTCTATTTGTTGGCGAAATCTTTCGATTTGGCCCTCATCAATTCCCTTCAAAAACGGGGTATTCCCTTTTGCTCCAATAATTCTTTTTTCTTTATCTATCCCGTTTTTTTTTAAGGAAATAATTGCCTGATCGACAAAATGACCTTTAGAAACCTTTCCACAAAGAATTAAAAATCGGATATTTGGATTTGAGATAATGTTTTGAATAATCTTTTCAATGCCAATATTTTCAGTTACGCACTTTCCACAAATTGCTATTTTTTCCATATCTAACTCAATTCCTTCAACCGTGGCATTAGTGCAAACAGCTACTGGAGATTTTTTATTCCCATTTTTATACCTCCCTCCTACTGGTGGCCAATTTTCAAGATTAATTTCCATCTATTTTAACTTTTCTTCTTATTAAATTCTTGAGTTATCTTGCTGGCCTGAGGAAATTTCTGTTTTCCATATTTTTGGCCTTTCTTTTTCAGATAGGGAACCTCACAGGGGCTGGACAGTTTTTCAAAAGTTAAAGCACAAATTCGCATCCCAGAATATAAAACAACCGGCATAATTCCCATATTTCCCAATTCCATTACTGCTCTTCCCTGCCAACCCGGATCAAATCTGGCGGCAGTGGAATGAACTACTACTCCCAGCCTCCCCAAAGAACTTCTTCCATCAAGTCGGGCCATTATATCATCAGGTAAGGTGAATTCTTCCTTGGTTGTTGCTAAAATAAATTCTTTTGGCTGTAAAATAAAGGGAGCTCCATCCTCTACCCTTATTTTTTCCATTAAGTCCTCGAAATTGATATTTCTTTTGAGATCTAAATAAGGATATTGAGAAGGTTTAAAAGCTTTAAAAGTATTTCCTAAATGTAAATCTAGCGAGCAAGGCCCTAATTGTTCTTTAAAATTTGGCTTAGGTTTAATCTTAATTTTCCCTTCTTTAATATATTTTTTTATTTCTTTATCTGAAAGAACCATAGTGGTAATACAAAGCGAGGTCGCGGCACGCGACAATTGCCTTCGGCAATTGCGCTAACACCGCTCTTTAAAAACCCTAGGACGGGAGTTTCCGCTTCGCGGAGAACTCTCGCGTCCCTTCGGTTTTTAATATTTTCCTATACGGGGAAACCGAATGGTTTCCCAGATGGGGCTTTCCGACTCAACCCGCTTCGCAGGTTTCGCGGAGAAGCCTCGCATCTTGACCGACCCCTTTCCGATATGGGGCGTTATCATTCGATCGTAATTCCCATATTTTGTCGCTCCGCTTCCTCTCACTCCGTTCGAGCACTCTCCCCCACCAAAATTTGGTGAGGGCTCGTTTCGCTCCGCTCCTAAGAAACCTTCGGTTTCTTACGTCGCTCATTTCATTCGCTCCTATTTTTCCACGACGGGAGGATACCCAATCCGAGGGGCTCGCTGAAAGCGGGAGGGTGGAGGGAGGGTTGGAGTCCCGACCCCTCCTTTGAAAAATATAGAAATTACTCGATCGTAATTCCCATATTTTTTGCGGTTCCCTCTATTATTTTCACAGCTTTTTCAATGTCAGAAGTATTTAAATCTTCCATTTTCTTTTGGGCAATCTCTCTGATTTGGGCCTTGGTAATTTTGCCTACCTTGGTTCTATTTGGCTCGCCAGATCCTTTTTCAATTCCAGCCGCTTTTTTTAAAAGCTCAGAGGTTGGTGGAGTTTTTAATTTAAAATCATAAGTCTTGTCTTTAAAAACCTTGATTTCAACAGGTATTGTAAAGCCTGTTTGATTTTTAGTTGCTTCATTAAATTTCGAACAAAATTCACCAATATTTAAGCCGTGGGGGGCTAAGGTTGGACCAACTGGTGGGGCTGGTGTGGCCTGGCCAGCTGGAATTTGGAGTTTAATTGTAGCCTTTATCTTTTTCATAACTTATATCTTCTTAATCTGCAAGGAGTCTAATTCGACTGGGGTATCTCTACCAAACATATTAACCAGAACCTTGACTTTACCGCGTTCTTTGTCAATTTCAGAAATCTTACCATCGAAATCCTTAAATGGACCATCAATAATCTTTACCGAATCCCCAATCTTAACATCAATTTTATATTGAGGAACTTCCACTCCCATTCTTTTTTTCAAAATCTCAACCTCAGTATTCGATATTGGAACGGGAGTAGTTCCGGCACCAACAAAGCCGGTAACATTTGGGGTATTTCTAACCACATACCAAGAATCATCAGTAACAATCATTTCAACTAAAACATAGCCTGGATAAATTTTCTCTTCTGTTATCCTTCTTTTCCCATCTTTTATTTTAATCTTTTTTTCCTTCGGAACCAGAACACTAAAAATTTTATCTTCCATGCCAAGAGACTCAATCCTTTGTTTCAGATTTTTAGCAACTGCATCTTCATAGCCAGAGTAGGTATGTAAAACATACCAATTTCTTTTTTGTGGTAATCTTTGTTTTGGCATATTTATATGGCAAAATCAGAAAGGGGGCGGGAAAACTGGGTGTAGGGGCTCGCGAAGCGGGAGGGTGGCGGGTGGGTGGAGTCCCGTAGCGGAAAGATTAAAACCGAGGGGTTTTAAGGAGCGGTGTTAGCGCGATTGCCGAAGGCAATCGTCGCGTGCCGCGACGTTTTGGCATAGTGGTATTACAAACCCCCTTCTGATATGGGTTTATAAAAAAAATTTATTTAGCAGTCTGGTGAATATAAAATCCAAACTTCCTAAAAATATAGCCACCACTATAGAAACCCCAATAACAATTAAGGTGTTCCTTATGGTCTCTCGTCTGGTTGGCCAGTTAATTTTCTTCATCTCCAACCTAACTTCTTTTAGGAAAGTAATAATTTTTTTAGGAAATTTATTAATTTTCATTTAAAATTTTGGTTTTTTAAAATGGCCTCTAGGCCATTATTTTATCTTAGCCAAAGAGAATTTAGATGTCAAGATTCTTTACCTTCTTAGCGTGGGTTTGAATAAATCTCTTTCTTGGCAATACTTCCTTTCCCATTAGAGTATCGAAAATTTGATCTGCTTTTTTAGCATTTTCGATATCAATTTTTAATAGAACCCGATTTTCTGGATTCATAGTTGTTTCCCAAAGTTGATCAGGATTCATCTCTCCTAAGCCTTTATAACGCTGAATAGAAATATTTTTCTCTTTTTTCTTTTTCAGAGAATCTAAAATTTCCGCTTTGTCAGATTCGGTATAAGCATACTCAATCCTTTTTCCCGATTGGATTCGATAAAGTGGTGGTTGGGCAATATAGAGATAATCATTTTCAATTATTGGTTTAAAATAACGATAAAAAAGAGTCAAAAGCAAAGTTCTAATATGGTTCCCATCTGTATCAGCATCACAGGCTATGATAACACGATGATATCTTAATTTATCCAAATTAAAATCTTCAGCAATGGCTGTCCCCAAAGCAATAATCAAAGATTTAATTTCTTTTGAGGCTAAGATTTTATCTAGCCTCGCCCGCTCAACATTCAGAATTTTGCCTCGGAGGGGTAAAATCGCCTGAAATCTTCGGTCTCGAGCCGATTTACAACTACCTCCAGCTGATGTCCCTTCTACAATATAGAGTTCTGATTCCTCAGGCTTTCTTGAAGCACAATCGGCTAATTTCCCTGGCAAGGCTAATCCTTCTAAAATCCCTTTTTTAAAAACCGTTTCTCTAGCCGCTTTGGCTGCCTTTCTGGCTTTTTGAGCCAAAATACAATTTTCAATAATAGCTCTAGTATCTGAAGGATTTCTTTCTAGAAAATCAGCCAAAGTTTCAGAAATAACCTGCTCTACAGCGACTTTTGCTTCTTGGTTTCCTAATTTCCTCTTGGTCTGACCTTCAAATTGGGGTTCTTTTATTTTGATTGAAACCACTCCAGTTAATCCTTCTCTCATATCTTGACCTGATAAATTTTCATCAGTTTCTTTCAAAAATCCAACCTTCCTTGCATAGTCATTAAAAGTTCTAGTTAAGGCAGTTCTAAAACCTGTTAGATGGGTACCCCCTTCTTTTGTGAAGACATTATTGGCAAAACTTTCTTCATAACATTCGTATTCCTTAGTATACTGGAGAGCCACTTCAACTATTATTCCATTTCGTTCCCCTTGGCCATAAAAAATATTAGGATGCCGGGGAATTGCTCCTCGAATTAAGTGCTTGATATAGGAAACAAGGCCTCCTTCAAAATAAAAAGCATATATCTTTTTATCGCCATTTCTTAAATCGGAGAAGATTATTTTTACTCCCTTATTTAAATAGGATTGTTGGCGGAGATAATTTAAAATTTTTTCTCGATTAAACTTTATTTCTCTAAAAATTTCTGGATCTGGTTCAAAAACTACACTGGTACCAGCCTGACGGCATTTACCTATTTTTTTTACTTTAGTTTTAGGTTTCCCTTTTAAGTATTCCTGGAAATATTTTTTTCCATCCCGACAAACCTCAACTCTCATAAATTTAGATAGGGCGCAAACTGCCGAGACTCCAACTCCATGTAAACCACCGGTAGAAGCATAAATCTTTCCACCAAACTTAGCCCCGGCATGCAAAAAAGTCATTACTGTTTCCAAGGCTGATTTCTTTGTCTGGGGATGAATTTCCACCGGAATTCCCCGCCCATCATCATCAACTCGAACTCGATTTTTAGGTAAGAGAGAAATTTTAATTTCATTACAATAACCCATTATTGCTTCATCAATTGAATTTCCAACCACCTCATAAATCAAATGGTGCAGCCCTTCCAGTCCAGTTGTACCAATATACATTGCTGGTCTTTTTCGGACCGGCTCTAAACCTCTCAAAACATAAATATCTTTGGCCTTGTAACTTTTGCTTTTTTTAGTTTTTTTTGATTTTCGTACCATAGTTTTTGGTTTTATCTATTTTCTAACTTCCCACCCTGACTCTTTTTCTAAGGCCCCAATTATTCTTTTTTGAATTTCATCAATTTCTTTGGAGTCTAAAGTCCGATCTGAGGCCTGATAAATTATATGGAAAGCTAAATTCTTTTTACCCGAGGGAATCTCCTCTCCTTCATAAATATCGAAAAGGTCAATATCTCTAATTAAAGGACCACCAGTTGATTCAATTTTATTTAAAACTTCCTCAACTAAAATACCCTGGGGAACTAAAACAGATATATCTCTAACCGCTGCTGGATAAGGAGAAATTGGTCGATACTCTTGTTCTTCTGAAGAAATCGTTTGTAATTTCTCAAAATCAAGATCAAAAACAACTACCCTTGTATTAATTTTAAAATCTTCTAAAATCTTAGGAGAAATCTCGCCTAAAAATCCTATTTCTTCTCCATCTACTTTAATTTCAGCACATTTTTTAGGTTGCCAAATAGCTAATTTACTTTCTTCGGGAGTAGGCCGATAAGAATCGTACCAAATATTTGAAATCCCAAGTTTATTTAATAATAAATCTAAAATTCCTTTTAGATAGTAAAATTCATCAGCTCCTGAACTAACCTCCTTTTTGGCTAGCAGTGCAGTTAACATTTTTTTTTCTACTTTTGACCTTTGAAATATTTTTCCTAACTCAAAAATTCTAATTTTTTTTTGGTATTTAAAATTTTTTTGAAGATTTTTTAGAAAATTAGGAATTAAGCTCGGCCGTAAATATCTCTGCTCAATACTCACTGGATTTTCTATTTCTATTAAATCTCTGATTTTGTAGCCAAAAGCTTCTCTGTCTCTTTCGCTAACAAAAGAATAATTATAAACCTCTGAAAAGCCAAATTCCTTCAAAATATTTTTTGTCAGGCTCTCCCAAAAAATCTCAATATTTCTTTTTGGAGGAACTAAAACTCCGATTGGAAAAGTGGCAGGAACTTCTTGATATCCATAAACTCTGGCAATTTCTTCAATTAAATCTTCGCTTATCGAAATATCCAAACGAAAAGTAGGAATTTTGACTTTTAAAACCTGATGTTTTGAGTCCAGAACTTTGAATTCTAGATTTTTCAAAATTTTTAAAATTTTATTTTTCGGAATCTCTATCCCCAGTAGACTTTTTAAATAATTCAAATTCAATTTTATTATTTTTGGTAAAATTTTTCGGGGATATTTATCAATTAGACCTTGAGAAACTATGCCGCCAGCAATTTTTTGAATTAAAAAAGCGGCTCGATTAATTGCCATTTCAGTCAAATTTGGATCAATTCCATGCTCAAAGCGCCAGGAGGCATCAGTTTTCAGGCTTAATTTTTTTGAACCCTTGCGGATAACTCGAGGGTTAAAATTAGCCGATTCAAGAACCACAATTTTTGTTTTTTTATCGATTTCAGGCATTATTCCTCCCTTAATTCCAGCAATAGCTATTGGTTTTCTGGCATCGGCGATTACCAGAATATCTGGATTTAAATCGTATCTTTCTTCATCTAAAGTAACAATTCTCTCTCTTTTTTTTGCAAACCTAACAATAATTTTTTTGCCTTCCAGTTTCTCACCATCAAAGGCGTGAAGGGGCTGGCCAGTTTCTAACATCACAAAATTGGCAATATCGACAATATTGTTAATTGGTTTAATCCCACAAACTTTTAATCTTTGCCTTAACCATTTTGGAGAAGAAGCCACTTTAACACCACTGACTACTCTGGCAGTATAACGAGGACAGGCCATTTTATTCTTAACTTCTACTCTAACAAAATCTTTAGCTTTATGTTGTTTATTTTCCTTAAATTTGAAATTTGGACTCCAACCCTTCCAAGGACGGGGCGTTTCGCTTCGCGAAAGCGCCTCGCGTCCCGACCACCCTCCCGCCTTTGCGGGCCCCATTTTTAATTTAGAATTTAAGAGTACAGAGCACTCACGAGCTACTCCAATATGAGAGAAACAATCTGGTCCCCTATTCGGCAAAACATCAATATCTAAAGTAAAATCTTTTCCTACTTTCTTTAATTCTGAAACTTCAAAAGAATGCATAGTTAAAAGCTCAGCCAATTTTTCTGGTTTTGGTAATCGTTTCTCAAAAAAAGATTGTAACCAATTATATGAAAATATCATAAGTGAGGAAATTGACTTTTAGGAGCATCCGCAGCCGAGCAAGCATGGTGTCGCCGAGGGCGACGAGCGAGGCGAGGATCTGAGCGAGTAAGTCTCGCTGGGACTTACGAGCGTATCCTAAAAGTCACATTTCCGAACGTTAATTTAAAACTGTTGCAAAAATCTTAAGTCCCCCGAATAAAAAAGCCTTATATCTTTAATTTTGTATTTCATCATCGCTAATCTGTCCATCCCCATTCCAAAGGCAAATCCTTGCCAATTTTTGGGATTCAAACCCGAATTTTTTAAAACATTGGGGTGAACCATTCCTGCCCCCATCATTTCTAACCAGCCGGTTTTTTGACATGTTGAACAGCCCTTTCCTCCACAAACTAAACAAACCATATCGACTTCAAAAGAAGGTTCGGTAAATGGAAAATAACTTGGCCTTAATCTGATTTTAACTGGCTTTTTGAAAAATCTTCTGAAAAACTCCTGAATAATTGCTTTGAAATTAGCTGCCGAAACAGTTTTATCAACCATTAACCCCTCGACGTGATAAAAATTAATTTCATGAGAGGCATCAGTGGCTTCGTGACGAAAAATTCGACCAGGAACAATAATCCTTAAAGGAGGACTATTTTTCTCCATGAAACGTACCTGAACTGGTGAGGTGTGGGTACGCAGTAATAATTTTTGATTTTTGGTTTTTGATTTTTGACTTTTTGGCTTTAGCCAAAGAGTATCCCAGAAATCCCTAGCTGGATGGTCCTTAGGAACATTTAAGGCATCAAAATTATACCACTCATTTTCGATTTCTGGTCCTTCAATAACTGAAAATCCCATTGATTGAAAAATTTCTTCAATCTTCCTCTGGACTTGAGTTAAAGGATGTAAATGACCAAGGAGGACTTTTTTGCCAGGGGCAGTTACATCAATCCTTTCTCTCTTGAAAATCTCGATTCTAGCTTTTTCTTTTAATTTTCCGGCCTTTTCTTTTAATTCCTTTTCAATGAATTTTTTCAATAAATTTGCCCTTTTCCCAATGGTTTTTCTTTTTTCTTTTGGCAAGTCTTTTAAACCCTTTAATAAAAGACTGATTTCTCCTCGTTTACCTAAATATTTTCTAAAAATTTGGTCTAATTTTCTTAAATCTTTAGCCTTTTTTATCTCTTTTTTAACCTCTTTTTTAAGAGGAATTAGTCTCTTCATATATTCTATTTTAACTTATTTTTTATCATTTTGCAATAAAAAAACCCACAAAAATTAAGTGGGCCTAGTGGAAATTGTGTTTATTTAAGTAAATTTTGAATCTGCTCAAAGGCTTCTATGAATTTTAGTCCTTTTCTAGTAGTTTTCCAATGCTCTTTTTTTTCAACTATCAGTCCTCTTTCTTTGAGAAAATCAAGGTAGCTATTTAGCAGGTCAAAGGGCAGATTTGCGTTATGCATAATATGAGTTTTACGAGTAGGTCTCTTACATACTATCAGTATGTCAAATCTAATCCTGAGTTTACTACGACGTTTGCGCTGAGAGGAACTCATCTTTTTATTCACCTTTTAAAGAGCCAAATCTCCTAACTTTTTTTCTACCAGATTTTAAAAAAATTGTCAATATTTTAAATAAAAAACCCACAAAAAAGTGGGCTATGGAGCTTTCTAGACCGTTACTTTAGTGAGATATTGCTATTCCATCTCTACTAATATCTTTTCAAGAGACTCGGAAGGGTTCTTTGTCTTTGTAATGGGAATTCCAACCACTATTATATCTGCGCCGTTACGAATGGCTTCCCCTGGAGTGACTATTTGCTTGTGTCTTGTATCCTCGTACCATTCGGGTCGAATTCCCGGTACTGTCTTTATTATTTCAAGATCCCGAACTATCTCTAAAGTAGTACCAGGCAGGATTATTCCATGACAACCAACTTTAATAGCGACTTCGGCAAAGTGTCTTACTGTTCCTCCAAAAGAGCGGTAAAAGTGTTCCTGGCAATAACCCTCGGTATAGTGAGTTAACACTGTAAGAGCAAGGACTTTGGTTTTACTCCCTTCAACTATTTGGATAGCTTCTGGAAGTAGATCATCGGCCAGGGCATAGACATTTAGATAATCTACGCCCATATTTACTAAATTCTCTATAACTGAAGTCATTGTTCTTCTACCGTTCCACATTTTTAAATCGGTAAAGACCGGCCTTCCGAATTGTTGCACATTTTCGAGTGCATCTTCTACGCCTCTCTTTAGTAGATAATCCAGATTGACTTTAAAGCCGAAGTTCCCTTTTATCTCCGAGAGCTGCTCAGCTATCTCTAAAGTTTCTCTTTCTCGTTTAGTTAAACCATCTAAAGCGACGAAAAGGAGGGGTTTCATCTTGTTCCCCCTTCTTTGACTGGTTTTAGTCCTCTTTTTACCTGCCAACCTAATGGATCTGCTAGGAACTCTCGATAGCCATCGATGGCTTTCTGAGGGCCTGTATGGTGTTTCTCTGCCACTTCTAAAAGTTCTGGCAAAGTTAAAAGATATATCATTTCAATCTCATGTTCTTCCAGGGCCTTAATCGCCACTGGGTTGTCATAGAAAAGAATAGTTGCAGCATGGGTGGCTTTATAGCCTTTTCCTCTTAATGCAATGACACCATTACGGGTTGTCTCGGCGAAATTAACCAATTCTTCTATTACTAATCCATTGGCACCAGGTCTAATCTCTGGATTATTAGCAATTCCAGTAATTAGTTCTTTTTGGCCACCTTTTTTTCTGAGCCCCCGAATATATACAAAAGGCATTGTTTTTCCTGAAATTTTTTCTAGTTCTTCACTAAGCAACCATCCAGGAATCATTCCCCCGGTAACATTGCCAGCAACGAAATCTATGTCTATGGAAGATAAAATGAAATCTACCCGAGGAACTCTCTCTGCAACTCGAAGAGCTAATTGGTGGGTAAGAGTTTTCATTATTCTCTTTCGGCCCACTAGACCTTTAATAGAGATATAGCCAGGGCCCCAGTTTCCGGAAGCGTATAAGAAAGGCTCCTCGCCAGCATCGACATCTCTAATTTCCACTGCTTTTGCCTTCAAGATCATCAAAGCAACCTCTTCTATACTTATTTTCTTTTCCATAATCTCAATCCTCCTAAATTTTTAAGGAACATCTCCTGTTTTTAGTTCTATCATATTTTTTGAAGTTGTCAATTTAAAATAAAAAATCCCACTAAACCAAAGGTTTAGTGGGTGTTCAAATTTTTTGTCTTATTCTCATACCCAGCCAACTTCTCGAGCCACACATTCTTTTATTTTGAACAAAGAATCAGCAAGTCTTTTCCCTCTCTCTGTTAACTCAATTGTGACATGCTCTATGTATTTTTCTACCAGTCTCTTCTTTTCT
Organism: Patescibacteria group bacterium; assembly: GCA_020148145.1. Taxonomy (NCBI): domain Bacteria; species Patescibacteria group bacterium. Next base: position 134,285 of record JAHCRE010000016.1, read on the forward strand.
AGTTTTCTCAGAATTTTATGAACAGTTGTCCGATGAAACCCGCTCTTTTTAGTTATTGTTGAAGAGCGAGTATAACCTGCTTTTATTAGGTCCAAAATTTTCTTCTCATTGGGTGTCAAATCTCTGATTGGTGCTGTAAGGTCTTCAATCGATGCTTTATAGCCTCCATTAGTTTTTTTAATGCTACCAGTTTCTATCCCCTTCTTTAACAGCTCCTGCGCCTCATTTATCTCCATAGATCTCTTAAATATAGCCTGCCATTTTCGATTTAAATGGGTGATTATCCAATATACCGAAAATTCAGATCTGCCGGTTTCTTTTAGACAATTTTTGGTACCTTTGATGAAATGATAATAGGAAGAGACACTGAAACGAAATAAGTAAGAAAGGCGGATTAAGTTCTCTGGATGATTCACCTTTATGAGGCCTTTATCTTTCAATCTTTTTATAAATCCCTTGAGGACCGGAAGATTTAATTTCGACCTTATTTCTTCGTATGTTTTTCTTCCTTCTCGGAACTCTAGAAGAATACGTTCCGGATTTAACTCTTGATGTGCTCGATGTGTGGGTATAGGTAATGCATCAAATTCTTCGACTCCACTAATTATTTCATTGATATCATTTCCAAATGAAGTTCTTTTGAGTCGGCCGTCTTTTTGTTTTTCAAGCAACCCGGTCTCTATTAAAAGGATTAAATGATTATCCCTTATCTTGCTTTTGCTGTAGGTTCTAGTATTCTTCACAAGACCCTTTTCTATTAGGCGTTGGTGGATATTGCTATCGCTCAATATTTTGTGTCCATTGAAAGCTTTCAAAATTGACCTTCTGATTAAATTCTTAATAGCATAGAGCACTTTTCCAAAGAGTTGAGATACATAATCGTTTTTAATATAAGTATGAGAATGTGGGGCCTGACTATTCTTTTTTAACTCCAACTTATTTGCCTCCCGATAAAATTTTTAAAGACCAGATCTCTATTTTAGAAATATCATATTTTTAAAAAATGTCAAAATTTTAAATAAAAATAAGAGATGAAAGCTTTCATCTCTTATGGAGTTGCTTTGAGGTCGGATAAGTTTATTTTTTCCCCTTTTTCAAGTTTCCCAAGGGCTTGTTCTCGCTTTTCTTCTATTTCTGGTTTCTTAGTTATTCCTTTTGTTATCTTCTCGAGATCTATCCATTCATCGCTCACTTTTTTCAGTTCTGCAGAAAGCGAGGCTGCCGTACTCACCACTTTTACTTTCTTTCCTTTTTCTTTAGCAAAAAGAAGGGCCGGCAGAAAGTGATGGTCTCCGGATACAAGGATAATAGTTGAAATGTTATCATCTATAGCACAGCGATAAATACCGTCGCTAATCCAAGGATCAATCTCGCTTTGAGGTCTTTGCCCTTTCAAAAGTGGCCTTTTTTTTATTTCGAATCCCTTTTCCTTTAAATGACTGAGAAATTTTAAAGTTTTTAAAGTCTCCTCAGGATATTTTGGTTTCGTAATATCCACACTTCTGTAATAAATTGGCGGTCTAGCTAATTCTTTTCCCCTTGCTAAGCGTTTTTTGAATTCTTCGAAATCACTTATTTCCAATCCTCCAAGTTCTCTTAAAGAAAAATAGAGATTCTCGCCATCAGTCAGGATAACGACTTTTTCTGGTATCACCTCTTCTTTTTTCCGGAAAAACCTCTTCAAGACTTTTATTAATCTTTCCTTACCTCTCATCTTTTATCACCTATGTCAAAGAACTATTACACCTTAATATAACATTAAAGATTTAGTCTGTCAAGTAGGAATCTATTTCAAATTAACTTTTCCTTTTTCAGGGCAGGAAGGAGGCTCAAAATTTTTATATCTACCTTTGTATTTTTTGGCGGTTTCATTAAGAAATTAACCAATTTTTTAAGAGGAACTTTTATCACCTCTATTTCTTCTTCTGCGGTTTCTTTACTTTCTTTTTTACCAACGAATTCAACATCTGGAGCAAAAAAGAAAATAACTTCATCGGCAATCGATGCGGGATTTATTGGCACAGAAAAAATAGGGATAAGCTTCTTGGCTCTAAAACCAGTTTCTTCTAATAATTCTCTTTTAGCAGCCTCTTTTTCTGATTCTTGCCTTTTATCAGTTAAACCGGCCGGGAGTTCAATCACCCAAGAATTTACAGGCACTCTAAAAATCCTTTCCAAAATTACTTCTTTTTTCTTAGTCAAAGCAAAAATCATTACTATCCTTTTGTAGATTTTCTTTTTTATATATTCCCAGGCCCCTTTTCTCCCGCTTTTAGTTAGATATTGTTTTTTTATTACTTTTATGTATTTTCCCTTATAAACTTCTTTTTTATTAAGAATTTTCATAGATTTAATCGTTTCCTATAAATTGAGTAGGCTCAATTTTAGCCATATTTTGGCCAACAACATTTTTTATACCCCAGTAGTAGAAGCTGTGCTTCACTACGGGGCTTCGCTTCGCTCGTTTTTTACTTACCATGGCAATGTTTGTATTTTACCGGACGACCATCAGGTTTTCTCGCTCCGCAAGGGCAAGGATCGTTACGACCAACTTTTTTGGGTTTTGAATGTGACAAAACAGAAGAACTAACAACTGGTCGGGAAATTGGAGCCCTAGCCCTAACTGCCCCCGGAGTAGTGCTAATTTTTAAAATGGTATGGACAATACTTAATTCAATTGTCTCTAAAAGTCTTTTGAACATTTTGTGTCCCTCATTTTTATATTCAACTAAGGGGTCTCGACGACCGTAGGCTCTAAGTCTTACTGAATCTCTTAAATGCTCCATATTTTTTAAGTGTTCTATCCACAGCATATCCAAAATTCGAAGACTGATATTTTTTTCAGTTTGGCGAAGGCGTTCTTCACCTACCTCCTTTTCTTTTTCCTCATAATCTTTAATTGAGAAACTAGTTTTTTCTATCATTTTTAAAATTTTTTCCCGGAGTTCTTGAGAAGAAGCCTTGAGGATTTCCTTTCTTTTTCTATAAATTGCTTCTCGGTGTTTATTCATCACATCATCATATTCCAAAACATGTTTTCTTGCATCAAAATGAATACCCTCAATTTTTGCCTGGGCCTGTTCAATAGCCCCGGAAATGAGTTTAGTTTCAATTGACTGATCTTCAGGAATTTTTAAAATTTCCATTAAAGATTTTATTCTATCTCCACCAAAAATCCTTAATAAATCGTCTTCCAAAGAAACAAAAAATTGGGAAGATCCCGGATCTCCCTGGCGACCAGCCCTTCCTCGAAGCTGGTTATCAATTCTTCTGGCTTCATGTCTTTCAGTGCCAATAACATGCAGTCCCCTAAATTCTATAACCTTTTTTGCCTCTTCTGTGTTTTGAGGATTTCCTCCCAAAATTATATCAACACCACGACCTGCCATATTTGTTGCTACTGTCACCGCCCCTATTTTTCCAGCCTGGGCAATAATCTGACCTTCTTTTTCATGATACTTAGCATTTAAGATTTGGTGGGGAATTCCCTCTTTTTCTAATAATTTTCCTAAATATTCATTTTTTTCCACTGATCTAGTTCCAGCCAAAACTGGTTGACCCAGTTCGTGTCTTTCTTTAATTTCTCTTATTACCGCCTTAAATTTCCCCTTTTCAGTTTTATAAATCCGGTCAGGCAGAGCAACTCTTATCATTGGTTTATTGGTCGGAACAACAATCACTTCCAATCCATAAACCTTATAAAGTTCTTCAGCCGAAGTAACAGCGGTACCAGTCATTCCAGCTAATTTTTCATAAAGACGGAAGTAATTTTGAAAAGTAATGGTGGCTAAAGTCAGAGATTCCGGCCGGACCACAACTCCCTCTTTTGCCTCAATTGCCTGGTGGAGCCCTCCTGACCATCTTCTGCCTGGCATCAACCTGCCGGTAAATTCATCAACAATAATAACCCAGCCATCTTTAACAATATAATCTCTATCCTTGGCAAAAAATGGCTTGCCATCAGCAGGATTAATTGCTTGGGCTCTCAAGGCCTGTTCTAAATGATGTAAATATCTAATTCCTTTTTCAGTATAAATATTTTCCATTCCCAGGATTTTTTCAATTTTTGAAATCCCCTCTTCGGTTAGAGTCACCACTCTCATTTTTTCATCAATTTGATAATCAGTTTTTTGATCTAGTCTGGGAATTATTCTAGCAAACTCTTCATACCATTTTGAAGATTCTGTATCGGGCGCTGAAATAATTAAGGGAGTTCTAGCTTCATCAATTAAAATAAAATCAACTTCGTCAACAATAGCATAATGGAATTTTCTCTGAACTTGATCGGTTATTGTATAAACCATGTTATCTCTTAAATAATCAAAGCCAAATTCATTATTGGTTCCATAGGTAATATCAGCCAAATAGGCCTCCGATCTTTTACAGGGTCTTAAAAAATCCTCAACTACCTTAAAGCCACCTAATGTATCTCGAATTTTTTCTTCTTCTTCATCTGGCTTTTTATAATTTGGATCATACAAAAATGCCTGTTCATGATTCAGGCATCCCACTGACAAACCCAATAGATAATAAATTTGTCCCATCCAGACAGTATCACGTCTGGCCAGATAATCATTAACAGTAACCAGATGGCATCCTTTTTCTTCCAAAGCATTTAAATATAGAGGTAAAGTAGCAGCTAAGGTCTTTCCTTCACCTGTTTTCATTTCAGCGATTTTTCCCTGATGTAAAACAATTCCTCCGATTAGCTGGCAATCGTAATGACGTTGACGAAGAGTCCTTTTGGCTGATTCTCTGACTAAGGCAAAGGCTTCAGGCAATAAATCATCTAATATCTCTCCTTTCTTTAGTCTCTCTTTAAATTCAACAGTTTTTTCCTTTAATTTTTCATTAGAAAAACTCTCAAATTTTAATTCGAGAGAATTTATTTTTTCAATCAGAGGCTTTAATTTTTTTAAATATTTTTCATTGGCATCGCCAAAAATTTTAGTAAGAAATGACATATTTTTATTTTAATCCCTTCTCAAAAAAAAATAAAGCCCGTAGATGGGCTTGAATCTTTATTAAAAAACTATTTATGATGTTAAAGAGCTGTTTCTTCGTCGATCTCACTATCACTTTTGTCCACATGTACTGCTTCCAACTGGCTTGTATCCAGCCTCTGTATTTCTGATCCGCTGAGATCTACTATATTCGCTTTTCCAATGATTTTCACTTCTTCTATCTCTACATTAGAGAGGTCAATCAGGTTAGCAAATTGGACTTCCACTGTAAGTTTACTGCCTTTTCCACCTTCACTTCCTGAATAATCTAACCTGTTTACCGCTTTGTGCTTGTGGGTTACGCTTCCGCTAATTTCGGATTCACTGTGGTCTTCGCTAGGCAATGTTTTAACCTGTCTCACATACGTTTCAAATAACTCATTCATTTTTTATATCTCCACTATATATTATAAATATTTTTTCAATCTTGTCAAGATTTTGAGACTATCTAAACATGGTTGGCATCGCCAAAGATTTTAGTAAGAAATGACATATTTTTATTTTAACATTAAAAATCAAAAAAAAAGAGAGCTTTTAGCTCCCCTTGGGTAAACAATTGGGTTTAGCTCCTTACAAGGAAAGAAGTAAAATAAAAAACTATTCCTTCCTCATCGCTCCAAGTTTTTTCAAAGACCTCTTTCTGGAAGAAAGGCAATACTTTTTCATAAAAAGCTATTGCCTCCTTATCGTCAGTACAGGTCTCAATTAAAAGGCCGGTTACTTTAAAGCCTGCATTGAGCCAGTGTTTTCTGACTTCCACTAGAGAAGTATTAAGGAGATTTTTCCCAATCCCTTGCCTCTGAGTTTTTTGTTTAACAGCAATCGCCGAAAGTTCAAGTAAAAGTTCATCGCCTCTGATATCATAAGGGCTCAAAACAATAAAGCCAACAATTGCTCCACCTTCTTCAGCCACAAAACACTGGGGAGTAAATAATCCTTCCTCTTTCATCCAGTCTTTTATCTTTTCAAGTGTTAGTTCAGGATATATCTCTTGCTGCTCAATCTTCATCACTTCTTCGATCTCTGTCTCTTTCATCTTCCTGATTTTCATCCCATCATCCCTTATTAATTTTTTAAAGTATTTTTATTTTAGCAATTTTTTGAAAAAAATCAAGGAAGATATTATTTTAAATCTTTTTTTCTAAATATTTTGGCCAAACAGCCGAAGCAAAATGAATTTTCGGAGAATAGTATTTTGTTTTAAGATTTAGTCTTTTGTATTTTTCTTTTATTTTTTTAAAACTGACCTTATCAAAATCAATTGTTTTTGAACCTAAAGAAAAGGTGTGTTCATCGAAAGGAAAACAACCAACAAAAGCTTTGTGAACCTTAAAGAAAGGAAAAACTTTTTTAAGTTTTTTTCTTGCCTTTTCAGCAAATTTTTCTTCTACATAGGCAGTCTGAAAAGCTGAAACTCCTTTCTTTTTTAAAGCCCGGGAGATATCTCTGTAAAATCCAATCTTCCAGAGATCAAGCGAGGGACCGGTTGGGTCTGTTAAATCATCAATTATTATGTCAAAGAAATTTTTATAGTTTTTAATAAATTTTAAAGCGTTTTCATTAAATATTTTCAGTCTCTTATCTTTGAAAGCTCCTGTCGATAGAGAAGGTAAATATTTTTTTGAAACCTCAATTACTTTTTTATCAAGATCTACTAAAAATATTTCTTTCACTGGATACTTAGCAACCTCACGTAGCACTCCTCCATCTCCTCCTCCAATTATTAAAACCCTCTTTGGATTCTGATGATAAAACATAGCCGGGTGAACCAGCATTTCGTGATAAACAAATTCGTCTTTTGTTGAAAGCTGAATTAATCCATCTAAGGCTAAAATTTTGCCAAATTCTTCTGTTTTAAAAATTTCAATTTTTTGATATTTACTTTTCCCTGAATAAATCTCTTTTTCAATAATTACCCCCCAGGTGGAGGTTTTAGGCTCTTCTACTATTTTAAAATCCTCAAAAAACCAATTTTTTCCAAAAAGAAATCTTTTCTTCATAAAAATTTCTCTAATCCAAAATCGCTAAAGCAATTTTGGATAATTCATTAATCCTCTTTTTATCTCTTGAATCTGAACTTTTTTTGGTTCAAATTTCTTTTCTAAATATTCGATGGCTCGATAAGGGAAGGCTTTCTCGCCACAGGTAAAAATATCAATTGCCAGATAATTTATTTCTGGCCAGGAATGTAAGGCAATGTGAGATTCAGCCAGCAAAACAACCCCAGTTATTCCCTGGGGCGAAAATTTATGGATTGCTACTTCCAAAGGAGTGTTTTTTGATTCTTTTACTACTCCAATTAAGATTCTTTCAATCTCGTTTTCAGATTCAATAATTTTTCCATTCCAAAATTCGGCAATCAAATGAATACCGGCATAATTTAAATTTTTCTTTTCATTGACCCATTTAATGGATCTCTTTGTTTTCTGAACCATAATTTTTAGTTAATCACTTACCCTGAAAAAGAATTATGAATTACTTTTCCAGAGCTGCCTGCCCACCAAATTTTTATAAATAAAACTTAGCGGACTAAAAACAAAGAGAGAAACAAAAAGTGATTAACGAATTAATACTCTATTTTTAATCTTTTTTGCTTTGAAAAATTTTTTTGTGAAATCGGTTACTTTTTTATCATCAAATAACTTACAAGAAAAAATATTAATGAAAGCCCTGTTCCAGAGTTCAGAAAAGTGACCGGAGATTAAACTTGATTCTATTAGTTGGACCAAGGAAAAACCTATAGCAGAATCTTTTCCAAATCCGAATCTTTCTATAATTGCTTTACCATATTTTTTAACTTTTATCAAGTTACAAAGTCGCTTTGAATATTCCAAAATCTTTTTCTTAGAACGAATAATCTTTGGGTCACAATCAAAAAGATCCAGAATCAATTCTTTCCCATAAATTTTTTTATTTTTGAACTTTGAGTTTTGCATTTTGAATTTTGTTTATATTCCTTCTTCTTTAACCCTCCCCTTTCGATAAAATCTTGCCGAGGGAGAAATCTTTAATTCTTTTTTTAAAACTCTTTGTTTTTTTTTGCTTTTAGAAATAATTTTTCCTTTGTATTGTTTAAGTTCTCTTTGCAATTCATCTTTGACCCTAGTAATTGCCATTTTTAAATTTTTTGCTCGAGCAGTTGACCTTAAACTCCTGTTAGGAAATCTCATTTGGCATTCTGCCCAAAAATAAGGTCCTTTTTGGTGGTGTAAAGTTTCTTTCCCAATTTCCACCCAAGCTTCAACTCTTGGTCTTCCTTTTCCAAAAAAATGATTGAAATATTCTTTTTTACTTTGAAAAATTTTAGCAAATTTTTCAAGTGAATTTAATTTCTCTTGGATATAATTTTTAAGAGCCCGGTTTAATTTTATATTTTTCGTTTTTATAATAATTTTCATTTCTAGTAATGAATGCTAACAAAATTCTCCAAAAAAAACAAGACCCCACTATTTTTTTTCTAAAATTATTTTGATTCAAACCCTAATACCCTATTCTAGGAATAGAGTTTTATATTTTAGATTAAAGATAGCGGGGTTAAAGAAGTCTTATCTCCTTCTCTTTCTCTTTGCTTTCTTTCTCTTCACTGGTTTTCTTTTCTTCTTTGCTTTCTTTTTCTTTGCTTTTCTTCTTTTAGGCATTTAAATTGGTGCTCAAATAACGAAATCTATTTTATCTGCAGCGTCTTCTCCTTTTTGCTTTTTTCTTTTTCGCCTTTTTCTTTGCCATATTCGGATGGTCTCCGGAAATTGTGGAACAATTTTGGAGTTTTATATATTTGAGCAAATTATTTTAAAAAATTTTGGGCAAATAGTCGACCTCTATTTGCTAAAATTCTTAAAAATCTTTTGATTACTTTATTTTTTCACTTCAAGAAAGTTTGTCAAGTGTGGAAAACTAAAAATTGTAAAATTTTTGATTTAAACTTTAAAATTTTTATATTTTAAGGGCCTAAATAACAAATTTCTTCTTCCAAATTTATTTTAAATTTATTTTTTACTTTCTTTTTTGCTAAATCTATCAATTTTTTTATTTCTTTTGCCTTTGCTTTGCCCAAATTTAAAATAAAATTGGCATGTTTTTTTGAAATTTTAGCATTTCCAATCTTTTTTCCCTTCAAACCACATTTCTCAATTAATTCTCCAGCCGGAATTCTTTTTGCCCGCCCGCCGGACCCTTGGCGAAAACGGGGATTTTTAAAAATAGACCCGGCTGAAGGTAAATCCAAGGGTTGAGTTCTTTTTCTATAATCTAAATATTCTTTTATTTTCTTTTTGATTTCTTTTTTGATTCTTGTTCTTAATTTGAATTCTGCAGAGAGTATTATTAAATTCTTATTTCTTTTAAAAGTACTATCACGATAATTAAATTGACAATCTTTATTTTTAAGAATTTTTATTTTTCCTTTTTCCAAATCAAAAACCTCAACTTCTTTAACAATATCTGAAATTGATTTTCCAAAAGCACCTGAGTTACCACAAATTGTTCCCCCCACTGTTCCCGGAATTCCTGCTGCCCACTCGAAGCCGCTTAAACTATTTTCCAAAGCCACTTTTATAAGCTTGCTTAATGGTACTCCTGCTTCAGCAAAAATAGTATTTTTTTTGAATTTTAAATTTTGATTTTTGATTTTTATTATCAAGCCTCTGTATCCTTTATCTGCCACTAAAACATTACTTCCCCCTCCCAAAATAAAAAACGGCAAATTATTTTCCTTTACCGTTGAAACTGCTTGGATTATCTCTTTTCTATTTTTTGCTACAAAAAAATATTTAGCCTTACCACCAATCTTAAAAGTGGTATAGTTTTTTAATAAAACGCTTTTTTTAACCCTAGGTAATAATTTCTTTAATTCCATTATTTTATTTTAGCAAAAACTATGCTAAAATGTAATCGGGTCGGGAGGATAGCACTCACTAAAGACTTAGAATAGGAGTTAACTCTCCCGGCCCTTTTTTTATTCCTAAAGCAACAACCCTCGCTCGAGGGAGGGTTGCTGTCGACTTAGCGGAGTCTCCTTTTGGAAACACTCACTATTTAATATTAGCAAAATCAGGGTCCCTTGTCAAGACTTATTATCTTCCTAAAATCTCGTTAATCTTAGCTCTGGTTGTTCTTCCAACAAAACCTGTTCCTTCAGTCAATTCCCAGGGAGCTAAAATATCTTTAGCATATTTTTCCTGGAATCTAATAGCAGCAGTTTTGGTTAAAGAAAGAAAATTACCAGTTACCAAACCCTCTGGATAAATTTCAGATCCTTGGGATTTCAAAAATTCTTGAAGACAACGAACTTCTTGGTTATTCATTAATCCGTAATATAAATTGTTTTCAAGTTTTTGACAGAAAGGTTTCTCTCCTTGAGTGGCTAAAATAGCATTTATTTCGGCCAGAACTTTATTAATTTCTCTTTTTAATTCTTCAATTTGAGCTAGAAGTTTTTTTATTAACTCTGCCTCTTCTTGGGTCTTAACAATGGAAGCTGACCAGGAAAATTGATAAGAAGGTTCAAAACCATCAAAGCCTGTAACTTCGTTTTGGATAGAAGGGATAATTACTAAAGAAACATTTTGAGTACCAAAATCTGAAATAAAAATTTCCCCTTTTTGATTTTTATCAACTAAAAGAAATTCAATAGTTGAATCACCGAAAGAATCTCTTATAACATAAGGAATTTTAAATTCAACTGAAGGATTTCCTTCAAATTCAAATTTTAAATCTCCTTTTCCGCCAACAAATTTATACCAATTTCCAGACCAATTTTTAGTAGTATCGATAAGAGTTAAAGCACTTTCTCCAGTGAGGGGCAAAAAATTAATTAAAGGAACAATATGTAAATCCTTTAAATTTTGATTTAAATAACAATACTTTTCCCCGAGAGTACAGTCATTTACTAAAACAGCGATTGTCCAATCAGTGAAAATCTGAGAAAACTCAATATCTGAACCATTTTTACTTAAGGCTTCATTTAAAGAAGGGATGCCAACTTTTTTTGAATGTAAAGAATCAATTAAAATTTCTTTCCCGTAATGATCCACTAAATATTGGAAAAAAAGATTTAGGACTCCGTAATCTTGGGGTTTATTCTGCCATTCGGTAATGGAATCTGAAGGATTTTTTAAAAACCTTTCCACTCTTTTTTGAAGATTACTTCCTTCATAAATATCATCGTAACCGAGTAAAGTAATAGCTGTTTCTGATCGAGCCTCATTTAACCAGACTTCCTCCACTATTCCTTGTTCTCTTTCTTGTTGATTGAAAGTAATTAAATGTTGAAATTCGTGGGCAAGAAAGCTTTTAGCCAAGAGGTTGGTAATATAATTAGCATTTAAATAAACCATCTCTCTTTCATTTGAATTTGAAACCTGTAAACGAGAGTATTCATCGCCACTTTTAAAATATCCGCCAACCTCTTCCCTCATTGGATGGATTAAGATAGTAATTCTTTCCTCTCCATCGATTCCTGGTTTCCATTCCTGGCCAAAAGTAGAAGTTAAAAAGGGATAAATTTTATTTTTAAATTCCTCACCTAAAGAACTCAAAGTTTGATAAACTTCATTTTGAGGACTAAAACTCCACCATTTTTCGTCAATGTAAAAATAAAGTTCAGGAGTAATTTTTACTAAGGTGGTAGAAAGTTGCGACCTCTCTGATAAATCATAAGAAGATTCAACATAAAATTCCTGACTCTCCCCTATTTGAGCCGCCTGAAAATAAAGAGGTATTACCAAAGATATCAATAGAACCCCAACAAAAATTTTGAATTTGGTTTTCTTAAACATTTTTAATTATTAAATTCTACCATAAAATTTTATTTGAATAAATACTAAAAAAGCCCAGCCGGGTTTTTAGTGTTTTATTATGGATTCTAGGTATGAATCCCCTGGGAAATATCCTATTTAAAAATAAGCTTGATTGTCTTCAAAATAATTTCTAAATCTAAAAAGAAAGAGCGATTTTTAATATAATAAAGATCGTACTGAAATTTTTCTTTAGCTTCTTCGACTGAAGTTGAGGGAGGAAAATTTAGTTGGGCCCAGCCAGTGAAGCCCGGCCTGATTATATAACGCAAAGAGTAAAAAGGAATTTCCCTTTCAAAAATTTTGGCTAATCTTATCCATTCAGGCCGCGGCCCAACAAAACTTATGTCTCCTTTTAAAATATTAAGAAATTGAGGGAGTTCGTCCAAATAAAATTTTCTCAAAATTTTACCCACCCTGATAATTTGATTGGGGTCTCTTTCTCGCCAGAGCTCTTTATCTTGATTTAAAGAAACTTTCATTGTTCGAAATTTGTATAAAGTAAAAATTTTTCTGTCTTTTCCTACTCTTTTTTGAAGGAAAAAAATGGGACCTGGAGAATCAAGTTTTATAGCTAAAGCAATAAAAGGTAAAAAAACTATGGTAATTAGAATTCCTAAAAAAGAAAAAACTATATCAAGGCTTCTTTTTAGGATTTCATCGATTTTTCTTTCTACTTGGGAAACATTTTCTAAAAACCAAAGCTCATCTGCAGTTTCAATTAAAACTTTTTTACTCAGATTCTCATAAAAATCAGCGAAATTAATAAAGTTTAATTTTAAAGGAATATTTGAGAAAATTTCCTTTACTAATTTTTCGTTTTTGTAAAAACTTGGAGTAAAAACTACTGTTTCAACTCTCTCTTTCTCTATAATTTTTTTTAGTTGAGATATATCGGAAGTAACTCCATACTTTGCTAAGTTAGAAATTATCGCCGATTCTTTCGAAGAAACAGTATTATAAATAAGAGACACTTCATGGTCTCCTTCTCGAAGAGAATTTGTTAATAGTTCAGAAAACTTCGGATTAAATTCAATAATCACTATTTTTTCTTTAAAACTAAGGAGTTTTAAAATCCAAATAAAAACAAATCGCCAGATCAAAAAAAGACAGGAGAAAAATAGAACATCTAAAAATAAAATTGTTTTTGGTGTAATGGCTAATTGAGGTTGGAGATAAAAATAAATTGTTCCTGTAGCTCCAGCAAAAAAGATAAAAATTATTAAATTTCTAAAGAAAGAATAAATTCTTTTCAGAAAAGAGATTTTATAAAAATCTAAAATGAAAAGAAATAAAAGCCAAAAAAAATAGAAAATCGAAAAATGAAAAACGAAAATTTTGGTTTGGGTGCCAGGCCAAAAAGAAAAGTCTTTATACCTTAGAGCTAATGTCAAAAAAAGGGCGAAATACATTAGTAAAATGTCGCCCAATATTAAACAAACTTCAAGGAAACTTCTTCTCCCTCGCATAAATTTATTCTTTTAGTTGGTATTTATTTTTCTCCCACCACTCTTTTCCAAAAACTGAAAATATCCCAAGGAAAATTCCTAAGGCTCCACCGAAAATCAAATTCAAAATTAGGTTCGGTTTTAGTGGTGAAACAATGGGTTCTGCTATTATTTTGGTTGATCGCAGATCGCCAATTTGCTTTTGAAGATTATAAATCTCTAACTGAAGACCTGCTATTTCTTGATCTTTGGAGATTAAAAAGGGAATATCTTTCTGCAATTTTCCAATGGTTTTTTCTAAAATATCTCTCTGGGAATCTATTTTCTCAGTATGATCGATTAAAACTGACTTATTTATACTTCCTAAAATCTTTTTAGTATCTTCTGGATCTGTTGAAACAGTCTCAATTTTTACTAAATTTGTATTTTTTGGATTATTAACTTCTATATCCGGATAATCTCCGTAAACACCAATCTTTATTTTTTCCATTATCTGAGAAGGGTCTTCCAATAGGTCTTTGTCGATTTTTCCGATTTCAATAGTCGTCTCAATTTTATAAGTCTTTGGTTGTAAAATAGTTAAAACTCCAGCTATTATCACCCCGAGTAAAAATAAACCCAAAATCAACCCCTTTCTTCTTGAAAACACCCTAATATATTCCATTAAATTTATTTCCTCTTCCATATTTTTGAAAACAAAATTATTTTAACCCTTTGTTTATTATAAACCTTCTATTTATTTTTATCAACTATCCCTCTAATAATTTCCTCATATTTTTTAGCTAATTTTTGGCGAGGAAAATTTTCTTTAACGAAGTGGTAACCGTTCATTCCATAAGAATCGCGGAGATTGGCGTCATGATATAATTTCAAGATTGCTTTCTTAAATTCTTGAGAATTTTCAGGCTCCACATATATCCCTGCCTTTGCTTTATCAATCACCAGTTCTCGCGCAGCACCATCTATAGGAAGGACAATCGGTTTAGCACAAGACATATAATCAAAAACCTTATTAGGATAAGTAGTATTGTAAATTTTTTTTAAAATGGCTGTGCAGGCATCAGAGGCATTTATGAAATCTGCAATTTTTTCTTTTGGCACCGGATCAAGAAAAAATACATTTTTTAAATTCTCGGTTTTGGCCCTTACCATCAATTTTGGTTTTAACATTCCATCTCCAATTAAAACAAAAATAATATCTTTATAATCTCGCATTATCTTGGCTGTATCTAAAATTAAATCTAAATAATTAGCTAAGCCATGGGCGCCAACATAAAGAACAATAAATTTATTCTGCCAATTATACTTATTGCGAACCCAATTATTCTTGGACCCGGGGGACATTAAATCAAGATCTGCTCCATTGGGTACATAAACTATTTTTCTTTCGGGAACTTTTTTCTTTTTTTTTAAAACTTGAGCAAAAGCCGGAGTCAAAACATTAATCAAATCGGCTTTCTTGTAAATGAAACTTTCAAGGAAATAAGAAAGCTTGATGATAAATCTATTCTTCAAGACCCCGGCTAAAATAGCAAAATCAGGCCAGAGATCCCTAACTTCGAAAATGAAAGGAATTCTTTTGAGACGAGAAGTAATATATCCTGTAATTCCGACAAAAAGCGGAGGGGAAGTTGCAATAACAACATCTTGTTTCCCAGAGTATAGTGAACTGAAAGTTGAAGAAATCAGAAAAGTAAAATAGGCCGTTAGGCGAGTGAAGAAATTTTTATTATAGTTTGGCGAAACATAGGTCCTAATAACCTTGATATTCTCACCAATTTTTTCTTTAATAAAAATTTTCCCTTTATAGACTTCTCTACCAACTTCGCCTGTCATATGGTGAGATGTTCCGGTAATAACAGTTATTTTGTGGTTATTTTGACTCCAATATTTTGCAAATTGATTAAAACGTGAAATTCCAGCTTCACCCTTACGGAGATAAAATTGGTGGATAATTAAAATATTCATTCAATAATAGAAAATTTTAAATATTATTTTATAAATTAAAGCTAATATTTTAAAAAATAGGTTTTTTTGATAATTCTCCCATTTGACTGCGTATTTCTTAAACACGGGTTCTTTAGTCAATTTAAATAAAGTTTTTAACTGGATAATATGGAGTTTTTGATAAAAGGGGCTAGCTAATGTCCTCAATTTAGTTTGGGATAAGTCATATAAAGACCAAAAGCCAATATCGTATCTTTTTAAATTATTCTTTAGGGTCTCGAGACAATCATCGTATAATCTTTTTGCTAAACTTTCTCGGGTCAGTAAGTAATAATCGTAAACTCCCCAGAGCGCCCAAATGAATCCGTTAAGAATATGAGTTGGTGGCTCTACGATATATTCTTCAAGCCAAACATATCCATCTTCATCTTGATATTTTACACCGCCTCGTTTAGTTTCTTTTAAGAATGATTTAAAGACTAAGCGAGCTGAACTAAGATATTTTTCATCTCGAGTTAGAAGATAAGCCCGGGCTAAAACAGAAATACCCTGGCCTTGAGAAAGGGCAGAATACCAAGGAGCTTTAAGTTTTACTTTATATTCCCAATCAAAGTGATGCATCCAGACCCTTAAACCATGTCTATTAGTCTCTAAGTTATTAACCAACCAGTCTGCTTGTCTTAGAAAAATCTTAAGATGTTTTTCATTGCCTGTCTTTTTATAAAAGTTATAATGCCCTAATCCATATTGAGCAATAGCAACAGGATTATATTGTTTACCAATTAAACCTCGATAATTAAGTAACGGCACCTTATTTTTATCAAAAGGCCCAGGATAATTAGCTTTATATAAAAAGAGCATATAATACTGATCTATTTCTTTTATTGGAGTATCTTCATTTACCTGAGGAGTACCGTGCCAAAAAGTTAACTGACTCTGGTTTTTTCCAAGATAAGTAAGAAAAATACGTTGCCAATAAGAAAAACGGTCTTTTAACCTCATAAATTGATTGAAACATCAATTACTTTCTTTCCTTTAATTGATTTCAAAATTGCAAAGGTAGCTTGAGTAGAATAAAAAAGTTCTTTAAGAGAAATTAATGAAGGCTTTCCTTGTTGAATTGCTTCAATAAATTTTTTAAATTCATCTCTATGCCCCTTATCCTGCCCAAACCCTTTTAAACTTTTCTTTCCTTTTTTGGCAAAAATTGTAGCTCCTTTAAAGTCATCAATAGTCATTACTTTCTCAGGGCCATATATTTCTATATATTCTTTCGGAAAACCCTTATCGCCAAGAGAAGTATAAATAATAACTCCCCTTGATCCATTTTCAAAGTCAATAGTAACGATAAGATTATCCTGGGTAGTAATTGCTCTGGCTAAGGGAATAAGGCTAGCGTAAATTCTTTGGGGAGGAGAATTAGCTAAAAATTGTAATAAATCAACAAAGTGACAAACTTCACCTAAAATTCTCCCTCCACCCTCAACTGGATCGTGAACCCAATGTTCTTTAGAAATGAAACCAGCATTAACTCGATAAAGCATCATTAGAGGATAATGTTTAGCAGTGAATATTTTTTTAGCTTCTAATATAAGAGGAGCAAAACGACGATTGAATCCAACCATTAAACGCCCTCGGGAAGATTTAGCTGCTTTAATAACTTCTTTTAGTTTCTGTTCATTCAAGGCGAGAGGTTTTTCAACATGGACATTTTTATTATTTTTGAGAGCTTCTATTGTAATTTTCGCGTGAAGATTATGACGAGTGGCAATAATAACTAAATCAATGTTTGGATCTGCAATAATTTTTCGATAATTACAGGTAGCATATTCCCCTTTATACTTTTTAGCAACTCTTTCTGCCTTTCCTCCTTCAGTATCGGCTATTCCGTAAATCTTAGCTGTTTTTATTTCCTGAATAATAGGCAAGACTATATTTTGAGCAAAGTTTCCAACTCCAATGAGGCCAATATTAATCTGTTTTTTCCCTTTGTATTCTTTGCTCTCTTTTAAGAAAATAGTATCTTCTTGCCGTTTTTTTACATCATAAGAAAAAAGTACTCCGATAATCTCTTCTTGTTTTGGATTCTCTAAAATAAGTTTGTAAGCTTGTTTAACTTGCTCAATATCAAAAGTATGAGTAATAAGATTTTCAGGTTGAATTTTCTTCTCGCTTGCTAATCTCAAAAATTCCTCCATATTTCTTTTTTCTGTCCAGCGAACATATCCTATTGGATAATCGTGACCTTTTTCTTCGTATTCTTTATCATATCTGCCAGGACCATAAGACCTAGAGATTAAAAGATCAATTTCTTTTTTATAATAAAGGCGGCGGGGAATATCTAATCCAATATCTCCTACCACTGAAACCCGACCCTTTTCTCTTAGAATTTTACCAGCTAATTCAATAGGTTGGTTGCTTCTAGTAGCAGCAGTAATAATAACTGCATCCAGGCCTTGACCTTTAGTAAAACCCTTGACTAAATTTTCAATATCTTCTTGATCGATAACTCCTCCTTTTTCCATTCCCAAACTCTGAGCTCGTTTTACTTTTTCGGGCTTAATATCAAAGCCTATCACTGGAAAACCATAGCCTTTTAGAATCTGAACAGTGAGTTGACCAATAAAACCCAAACCAATTACAGCTACTTTCTCGCCTGGGGTAAGATTTGCTCTTCTAACACCCTGAATGGCAATTGCCCCCAAGGTAGTAAAAGCTGCCTCTTTAAAAGAAACATTTTTGGGAATTTTAACACAAAGATTTTTAGGGACATTAATTATTTCAGCGTGGCAGGCATAACCTTGACCTCCACAAGCTACCCTATCTCTTACACTAAAATCTTCCACCCCCTCCCCTACTGCTATAACTTCTCCTGCTGAACTATAACCCAAAGGAAGCAGTTCATCTAATTTTTGTATTGTCTTATGATAAGTAGAAAAAAGTCCTTCTTGTTTCATTTTATTTAAAACTTCCCTAACTAAATCGGGGCGAGCCCTGGCTTTTTCTATTAAACTCTTTTTACCCATTCTGATAGCTGATTTTTCTGTGCCTAAACTAAGCAAAGAGTAGTGATTTTTTATCAAAACACATCCTTCTTTAACAATGGGGGCGGGAACCTCAATTAATTCTATTTCACCAGTTTTAAAATTTTGGAATATTTGTTTCATATTAAAGATAAAATCAATTAATTACTGAAACAGAAATAATATTTCTTTCTCGAGCGAAATGATACATATATAAATACCCAAGCCCTGTATACCAAAGATCGGCTTTATTTTTAATATAATCAAAGTGTTGTCGCTCCCAAGAATTTTTTTCCCAATTAATGTTATAAGGATGCATATAAATAGAATAAATTCCTCCCTGTTTAATTATTTCATCAAATTTTTTATTAGCCTCCTTTAAACTACTTTTTTCTAAATAAATAGAATAACCAGTTGGTTTATAGAGTCCGTTTTTAAAATCCCATTTCGTGAAAGTATCTGTAATAAAACAACAGGATAATTTATCAATAAGAAATTTATTTTCTCCAAGTTTTGCTCTTACTATATCATTTCCTTGGCCATAAGGCCTCACCCAGGCATAAACATATTCTTTATCTCCATTTTTATAAGATAGATCGAGATTGTCAATTATATCGCTTTTACAACCTCTTATTTCGGAATCATAATCATCGTAAGGCAAGGAAGGATGAGTTCTTGAATGGGCAGCCACTTCAACATATCCTTGATCAATCTTGCGTTGTAAACTCTGCCAATCAGATTGCAAAACCCCTTTTTGAGTTGTGGCTGCTGGAGTGAACCAAATACCATCAGCAGCGAAAACATCAAAGGCGGCCTTAAAATCAATTGGATCTTTTTCTTTATCCTTCGCGCCCCAAAGCCCCCAATCATCCCCTACAACAACTACTGCTGCTTTTCGGTTGTCATAATATTTTGGAATTCCCAAATATTTTGAATTTACTATTTGATCTGAATTGTCAGTAATTTTTAACTGAATTTTGTCACTTGAATCATCAAAGGCTACTGAAAGGCGGACTTTATTTTGGGGATAATCAAATCTTACTACTTCAATACCATTAAAAAAATCAGTGCTCTTTTTTTCGGAAATTTGTTGCCACTCTTGACTTTCTGTATGTCTTTTATAAACACTTAAATTTGAAGATTCTGGTGGAATTGAAAATTCATAAGTTATTGGAAAAGCCAATCCATAGTCATCATGGATTTTGGGGTCAACAGATAATTCAAAGTATTTTCTAGAAGCTTCTTTAATCCGAAAAATAATTACTCCTAAGACAACTAAAAGGACTAATGTAGCTAGGATATATGAATTTTTAAATTTTTTCATTTTCCTTTTTAATTTTTAGTTCTTTTATTTTAAGATCAATGTGAAACTGTTGGATAGCTCTAAGGCAAGAGAAAATAAAACCTACTCTACCATCAAGAAAACCCAATTTTATAAAATACAAATAAATAAATAATACAAAAGGCCTGAAAGGAATTTTATACCAGAATTTTTCTTTAAATGCTCTTTTTCTTTCCACCGGTTCACCAAGAAACGAAGGTTTTAAACTAGTCTTTTTTGTCTTAAAAAATTCCTCTGCTTCTAAAGTGGAATACCTATTATGTTTTCGTAGCCAATCTGCTAAATCTTTATGATTCTCGTGAATCATATCATTTTTAAGATAACCAACGACTCCTTGAACTATCATATGTTCATTAACAGTTCTTTCCTCATATCTTGCTTTACCTTTTTTAAACAGTCTTATATTCCAAGATGGATACCAGCCACAGTGCCGAATCCATTTTCCTAAAAATATAAATCTTCGGTTAACATAATAACCTCGAATATTATTATTCTTTTTGGAAACTTTCTCAATTATTTCTTGTTTGAGTTGAGAGGTAATTTGTTCGTCAGCGTCTAAAATGAAAATCCAGTCGTTAGAAAAAGGTAAATTATCCAGGGCCCAATTTTTTTGTTTTGAATAGTTCTCAAAAGGGTGCTGAAAGATCTTTATGTTGGGATAGGTTTTGGCGATTTCCAAAGTTTCATCAGTGCTAAAAGAATCGACTATAAAAATCTCATTAGCCCATCTTACACTTTCTAAGGCATATTTAATGTTTTTTTTCTCATTAAAAGTGGGAATTAAAATTGATAAATTAACTTGTTTCATAATTGGTCTCTTTACCTTGGCTTACTACATTCTACATATAACGAGGAATCCAACGAGTCATCATTATTATATTCATATTCCATATGAGCGAGAGAAAACTTTTTACTTTTATGGGCAGGAGAACGTACAATATTAACAAACCCTGCTTCAGATAGTAGCTCTTGAAGAAATGAGAAATCAAACATAAGAAAATGTTGATTATCGCAGAGCGTGAAATTGTTGAATCTGCCACCTATGGAATTAAATTTATGCGGCCATTCACTTAATTTGTCAATTGCCTTGTTATTCCAAGCTTCAATTGCATATTCGAGAGAGGGAACCACTATTCTCAGGCAGCCACCTGGTTTTAACACCCGATAACATTCAGTCAAAAGCCTACCTAACTGTTTAATTTTGAAATGTTCTAAGGTGTGGGAAGTATAAATACCCTCAATACTATTATCTGAAAAAGGCAGGCCAAGAGTAAGATCAAGCCAAATATCCTTCTTTCGAAAAATATTTCCATCTATATTGACCATTCCCTCAATATACTTTTGACCAGAACCAAGATGCAACCAGGTATTACGGTATTTATTACAAGAAAATAATTTGTGCCACCACAAAGAGAAAATTGATAATTTAGCAAAAGTGCCAAAATAAATACTCTTAATGAATTGACTTACCATGATTTTTGGATATATTGTTCATAGTTTTAATTATTGCCAGTTTTTTCCTAAAGCCTTTTAGCTATTGGCTTTACTTAATCGCTGAAAAATTGATAATAATCTTTTAACATGGGCTTCCCAGCGAAATAATTTTGACCGTTCTCGACTCTTTTCTATTAATTTTTCACGCAGTTTAGTATTAGCGATAACTAATTTTATTTTATCCACTAAATCTTCAGGATTCAAAGGTTCAAAATACAGGGCTGAGTCAGCGCATACTTCTCTATTAACTGGGATATCAGAAGCAATGATAGGAAGCCCAGAGGCCATAGCTTCAATTAAAGGGTGACCAAATGACTCAGTAAGAGTTGGCCATAAAAATATATCAGCTTTTTTATACAAACTATCAATTTTTTCATAGGGGATTTTACCGGTAAAGATAATATTATCTTTAATTTGGAGATTGTCTAATAGTTCCTTATCTTCTTCATAAGTCGAGGTAGCCCTGGCAAGATTATCATTAAAATCTGCTGGAGTAATAAGTTGAAACTTCAAACCATGTTTTTTTAAAAGATTAAGAGCATAAAAAAGAGTTGAAAAATTTTTACGCTCAGTATACATAGTGGAATAAAGAAATTTATATACTTTTTTATTTTGAAAATCCTTTTTTTTAATATTGATGCCTTTTTTAAATTTCTCTAAATATGTACCGTAGTGATTTATAACTATTTTTTTTTCTGGAATTTTATATAATTTCTTAAAATCTTCGACCATGCTTGCTGTAGGAAACATTACCAAATTTGAAGATCTAGCCGAAAGATAAACAAGAAATTGTTTCAAATAAAATATAACTTTTCTCTTAAAAGAATACTTAGCGAAAATAATTTCTTTAAAATAAGGCATGGGGAGAAGATATCCCCTGACTAAAAGTAATTGTTTAACTGGACAAAATAAGGTGGCGAAGTTGGCGATAGAAAACAAAATATCTATCTTTTCTTTTTTTATTATTTTTCTTATAGCTACTTGATCCCACCAAACTCTTTTTAAATAAGATCCCTCACTGTAGAGAACAGGTAAGATTTTAATTCTTTTCGGATTAACTTCCTTAGCCGTTCGAGATGGTAAACAAATTATGTATTGATTATTAAAATCGGTTTTTTCCAATTCTTGAATCAAGTTTTTCAAATAGGTTAAAGCTCCCCCCATTTTTGAGGAAACAGCATTAATCAGGATTTTTTTATTAGAATCACTCATATTTTAAAGATTAGTCTTTAGAAAGATTCTTAAGCCTAAACAATATTCCCATAAAAAACCAGAAAAATATTAAAGTTGTGGCGTCACCAAAGATCTGGTGTCCCTTAAAGAACCAAAGGAGCATAAGAATTGAAAATAGACAAATGGAAAGACCCAAACTATATAAAGCTGTCTTTCTCAATCTCTTAAGTCGCCTTAACCAACTAAAGAATAGTTGGTCATAAAAGAAAATAAAAAGTAAAAGTCCTATAAAGCCTAATTCATATAATACCTTACCAAGGCCGCTCTCAATTCCCAATCTCTTGCTGGCAATCTCTTTTTCATACCATTCTTGACCCCCTGGTATATAGTGTAAACCCTGAGACCTTACCCCTAGCCCCAATCCAAAAAATCCAGAAAACTCTGCAGCAAAAGCAATTTCTGTTTTAGCTAGGGAAATACGATCCTTGATTGAAGATATAGAATTCCAAAAATATTCACTAATATCCTTAAAACCCAAATAGACCATACTTCCTGCAATTACCAAAATCAGGAAAACAACCATCAAGGAGCTACTAAGCCGGAATTTAAACAATTTTAATAATTGATATCTATAATAAATAAATATCCAAAATAGAATTCCTATTATAGATAAATACATTGGTGCTCTCCGACCACTAACAAATATTCCCAGCAAGGCAAGTATAGTCGAGGTAAATAATAGGAATCTCTGTTTTAATGAGGTTTCAGAATAAAACAAAAGCCCTAATCCCAATAGAAATAAAAAAAGGCTAAATCGAGCGTAGCGCTCAGCAGTACCAAAAATAGAAGGAACTAATTTTATCTTTCCTGCTTTAAAATAGTGTATCTCATGAGCCGCTTCTAGTGGCTGAACAAAACTAGAAGGTAGGTCATAAAAAAATATATATTGAAAAACAGCAATTAAAGCCAAAAGAATACTAGTGTAAACCAAAATCCGACAAAACTTTATCAAACTTTCTTTTTCTGAAAACATATAATACCCAAGAAAAAGTATAGGTAAGTACCAAAGATAACTTCTGAATCCAATCGCTGCGAACCACATGTTTGGCAAATTTGGATTCAGTGCTTCCACAACACACCATCCACCAAAAATAAAAAGCCCTGCAAAGAAAGGCGGTTTCCAGATTTTTTTCTGTTTAATTATAAAAGTAGCAAAAAAGGCAAAATAGGTAAGGAGAATGAGAACTTCTTTCAAAAGCATTATTTGAGGAGGTTGGCCCGGGAAGAGTCTCCGAATAATATCTTCGAGATAAAGCCAAATAAAAATTGAGATAATACCAATACGCCATTGACGAATTATGGCCAAAAATAGAATAACCAGGGAAGGGACAATCAATAAAAAAAGTGGGTTCTCAATAATTAGATTAAAAGGAATATTCATAAAAATTAGTTATTTTCCAAGGATAAATGCTTAATAATTAGTTTTTCTAGTTGAAGAGCAGTTTTTTGCCATGTAAACATTTCTTCAACCCTTTTTCTGCCCGCTTTTCCCATGGATTTAGCCATTTCTGGATTGCTAAGTAAAGTGATTATAGCTTCAGCTAATGCCCTTGAATCTTTCCAAGGAACAAGAAATCCAGTAATTTTATCTTGAACTATCTCTGGAATCGCTGTTGCTGAGGTAGACACAACCGGCAAACCAGAAGCCATAGCTTCCCCAATAGTTAACCCAAAACTCTCATGTTTGGTGGGAGCAACAAAAAGATAAGCATTTCGGTAATATTTATTTATTTCATCATAAGGAATGTGACCGTAATATCGGATATTCTCAGCTATCCCTAAATCCGCTATTGTCTGTATGTATGGTTCACGTTTCCCGCCCCCTAAAATATCAAGCACTACATTATTATACTTTTTGACTACTATGGAAAGTGCTCTAAGTAGAGTATCAATTCCTTTACTGGGAACAAATCCGCTGCAATAAAGAATCCGAGGTTTTTTCTTACTCTGATTCAAAGAAAATTTTTTTGTGTCAACGCCACAATAAATAACCACTATTTTGTCCTTAGGAATACCTAAAATTTTATGAGTTATTTTCTTCTGATATTGACTAAGACAGTGAACCACATCTGCCCTTAATAAAGAGAGTCTTTCAAAATATGAATCGCATCTGTGCAACCACTTACCTATATTCTTGGGATTAAGGTATTTTAACTTAGGTGTAAAAATTTTTTCATCTACATAAGTAGGATTTGGATGATGATATGAAGCTATATGAAATATAGAATTCTTTGAACAAAGACTTTTGAGATAACTTCCTTCTGGTCCGGTTGAAATAATTACGTCGATTTTATTATTTTTAAGATATGACCTTAAAAATCTAATTAAAGTCCAGATATATACCAGGGACAAGGACTTCAACCAGATAACCCTATACTTTGGGTTATTTAAAGCAGGAGGTTCTTCCTGAGCTAATTTATTTTTGATATAAATACAGACAACTTCATGCCCCAAGCCAACAAGATGATTACACATATAGTGAGTACTAATAAGACCGCCTCCAAAACTAAAACGTTGAGTAAATAAAATTTTTAGTTTTTTATCACTACTTGGCATACTTTTTGCTAGCTATTAAAATAGTAGTTACTGCAAAAAAAATATTTTTGGTTGAAAAGGAGCCATAAAATAAAAAAGAAACCAACTTGCTTATCAGATAAAGAAGATTACGTATGACATAACCTGCCAAATTTCTCCAGACAGGCCTTGATTTTCTAAATTTCTTATAGAAAGACCAAGGCACTCTCTGCCTATATCCTTCACCATAACTAATATTTTCGATGAAAAAATTATTCTCATTTAATATCAATTTTAGTTCCGTAAGCGTGAAAGGGTGGAGGTGTTTGTAAGGATTGGGGTGAGTCTCTAATTCAAATTGTGGAAATTTATTTTTAAAAATAAAATGCCTTTTACTTCTTAAATTGTGGATATTAGGTGTTGTAAGAATTAATTTTCCCTTTGGTTTTAATACTCTAGATATCTCTTCAATGGCAAACCAAGGATTTTTTAAATGTTCTATCACCTCAATAAATGTTACATAATCAAAAAAGTTATCCGGATATGGTAGGGGGTCACAATCTGAATTAACTTCTGAAACTACAAGACCAGATTCAGTAATGTAATCTCGTTTTAATTCAGTTACATAAACTTTTCTTCTCCACATTTTTGAAACAGCTTTAGCAAAATGTCCTGTGCCACCCCCGATATCTAAAAGTTGACCAGGGCTGCATTTTTCCAGAATTTTCAAAATACTATTGTGCGTTCCGGGATATGCTGCTTCTGGCATGCGTTCAATATCGTAAAAATCTTGACTCTGCTCTATCTTTTTGACTGAAGCGATTTTTTTCTTCATAAACTTGGGGTTGAAATAAACTCTAATGCTTTTAAAATTGCTTTTTCGCAAACATCGTAATTCCAATCAGAGATAATTTTCAACGACTTCTCCCCCATTTTCTTGCACTTCTCTAAATCGGAAATCAACTCTTTAAGATATTTAATAAGCATTTCTATATTACCTTTGAGATAAATAAATCCATTTTCTTCCCGACGGACAAGGTCAACTGCGGCTGTTACTCCATCGGTAGTAATAATAGGGAGGCTAAAACACATAGCCTCATTAATCACTAATCCCCACTTTTCTCTTATTGATGGTAAAACAAAGATATCAGCAACAACGTAATACTTGCCCAGCTCTGATTGATTTTTAAATCCCAAAAAGTAAACATTTTTAATATTTCTTTCTTTTTTATAGCTTTCTAGTCTTTCTCTATCCTCTCCTTCTCCTACAAAAATTAGAGCAGCTTTTTCTTGAATTTTTTCAAAAGCCTTTAAAAGGTCAAAAGGGGCCTTGATTTTATAAATTTTCCCTACGTAAAGAATTATTGGAAGCTTAAATGGAATGTTAAGCTCTTTTTTAATTTTTTCTTTTTTGGGCTGCCATTTTCTTCTCTGCTCAAAAAAATAATCATTATCAACTGAGTAGGGTCCTAAAAATAACTTATGCTTAGAAACTCCGTAATATGAATAAAACTCAGAGCTGCGAGTACCAATAGGTAGAAAAGCTTTTATTCTCCGAAATAATGGTCTAAGAACGACATTCTTTATTATTCGCCGCCATTCAGGCTGATGGGATAGAAGAAGAGTTTCTCCTCGAAATATAATTGGAGTTCGGGTTATCCAAGCTCCAAAAAAAGCTAACCAACTGGTGAATAAAGTATAACCATGAACCAAAATAGCGTTGTAGCGCTCTCTCCAAAGCTCCTTTATAATCCCGGGATTTATCAATCCCCAAAACTCAGTAGATGGATTTGGAGAGTGATTCTTAAGGAATTTATAGAAATAACCTTCCAAAAGAGGCTTATCCCATTTAACAGGAATTCCAAATTTAGGATCTAATTTTTTATTTACGCCGAAGTCAGAACAAAAATAAACCATAAGATCTATTTTAGGATGCTCGGCCAATTTCTGGAAAAGGGGGGTTTGATAAGGAATGGGATGAGAGGTTAAAATTGCTAATTTATATTTATTTCTTTTCATTTTTTTTAAACTCCCGTATATTCTCCAATTTAATATCTATTAAATGTTTTCTTTTTAAATTTACTGAAAGAATACAGGGATGAATACAAAAGCATTTTTTAACCGCTGCAGAAATTTTCTCCCACTTCTCTGACTTTAATATTTTTTTTACATCGTAATTGAATTCTCTTATATTATGGATTGGCTTAACTAATTCGCAAAAAGAAATGTCCCCATTAGCATAGATAACTAAATTTAATTCAGGTGCGACACAGGGAAATAAAAATTTTTTATCTCTAAGAATTTCTAAAGTGTATTTATTAAGTAAGTTCATATTTAAGTTCTGCCATTGATTCTCTAATAAAAATTCGCATATTTCTTCGCATTTTTCCATAGATGGTAATTTAACTAAGCGATCATTTTCAATAGACATTGGTTCAAAAATTAAATGTTGGTCTACTCCATAAACTCTTCCATCTCGGAACCAATTAAAGCTAAAATCTACGCCTAAATCTATAGAAACAAAATTAAATAAATCATAAAAATCTTTATAATTCATCTCCATTAAAGTAATTTGAGCCCTTACTCTGAAATTCGGACTATCCTGTTTTAATTCTTTTAACAAAAGAATTGTTTTTACTGCATTCTTGAACGCACCTTTCTGTCTTCTAATTTTATCATGCGTTTCTTCTAGCCCATCTAATGAAACAGTGATAACTAATTTTTGTCCCTTGGGTTTATTTGTTAAAATTTTATTTACTTTATTTTTTATTAATTCTGGAGCAAAACCATTTGTATTCATGCCAATACTTGAAACAAAAGGAGGTTCTTGAAATATTTTACAAATCTCTACAATATCCCTTCTTAGAAAAGGCTCTCCACCGGTAATAGATACTCCACCAATATTTTTTCTTAAAGAATGGTAAGTTTTTTCAATTTCGGGAATTGTTAGTTCTTTTTTTTTGATTTTAGGACTGTCACCTAAAAAACAATGAACACAAGAATAATTACATTGATTAGTGATAAACAAATAAAGTCCTCTTTTCCCACGTTTTCTTTTAATCCAAAATAAAACACTTCCCATAAAAGCAATAATTTTGTTCTCTAATAATATAGGGAGACGCAGAATTTTTTCAGAGAACTGAGAAAAAAGGCTTTGGTTTTCAGAAAGAAAATTTATTCGGTTTCTCATTTTAATTACAGGAAGAAAAAGAAAAAGCCAAATCCAAAAGAAAAAGCTTGTAAAATACTGCAATATTAAAAAGCAAAACTTTATTTTGTTGGAAGTGTTTTTAATTCTTTTTACTCCATTTCTTAAAAAGTTGAGATAAAAATCTAAACCTTTAAATATTGAAAAATTTTTAAAGAATAAATAAACTTTTTTATGAAAACGACTATGGTTTATTTCTGTTCTTCGGGGAAAATATTGATGCCAAAATTTCACTTTTGGCGTTATTGCGACTTGGAAACCAATTTTTTTTATCCGAAAAGATAAATCAACATCCTCAGGATAGTAAAAATAAAAAGGGTCGAATCCTCCAACTTTCTCAAAAACTTCTCGCCTTAATAAAGCAAAGTCGGATTGAATATAATCAACATCAAAATTTATTTTCCGAGGGATTTGATTTAAATAAGTAAGGTTTATCTCAAGCCCTTTGTCAAATTTTAGTAATCCATGTTGGGTTCTGGATAATTTTTCATCAAGAAATCCAATGCCCCCAAGTTCTCCTAATTTTTCGTGTTGACTAATTTCCCCTACTGCATTTGAAATTATACTTTTATCTACTAAAACAACATCTGAATCTAAAAAAAGAATGTATTCACCCTTGCTTTCCAAAAATCCTTGATTTCTTCCTATACAAGCTCCTTTATTTTTCCTATTTAAAATCAGTTTAATTTTTCTTTTTTTCGCCTGAAATTTAAGAAAATTAACTGTGCTATCAAAAGAGCCATTGTCAGCTACGATGATTTCTTTATGATGGTAATCCTGGGAATATACAGAATCAAGACACATTTTGCATGCTTTCTTTCTATTGTGAGTAAGAATAATTATGGACACTAAAGGTTTATTTTGCATATTGGTTTTTCACTTTAAAGAAAGAATAAGATTTCTCACTCTGTTTTTAAATTTATCAAATCCATAAACTTCACAGGCTCTTTTTCTTAAATATCGGCTATCTAACAATCTTTCTGGCACTTCTTTTTTTAATACTCTGATAATTGCATTGGTAATTTCGTCTACATTATCTGGGTCAACTAAAATCCCTAGTTCACCATCTAAAAGAGGTTCTCGGGAAGCATCTTTTTTTCCAGCAATTACTGGTTTTCCGCAAGCTAAGGCCTCTAAAAAAACGATTCCGAAACCTTCTTTCTTACTGGGCATTACAAAAACATCGCAAAGATTATAATAATCTGGTAATTCTTTCTCTGACACAAAACCAGTAAAAATCACTTTCTCCCTCACTTCCAGTTTAACAGCTAAATTCTTTACTCTTGGAATATCATCACCTCTACCAACAATAAGATATTTGACATTAGGAATTTGTTTTAAAATATAAGGTAAAGCTTTAATGACTTTATCATAACCTTTATTCTTCTCTGTAGTAGCCAACCGCGCGACAGTAAGGATAATTTTATTTCCCTCTAACTTATATTTTTTTATTAAACTTAAGTTTTTCGGTTTGGGTTGAAGACGATTAACATCAACGGTGTTGGGCAAAAGAAAAAATTTATTATCTTTTAAAATGACTTGTTGTTTTATTTTAGACTGAGTGAAATGACTCACCGAGACAATAAGAAAGGCTTTTTTAAATGCTTTTTTCTTTATCTTGCTTTTAATATCCCAGACTTCAATCCCATGAGTAATAATAATATACTGTTTACCCAATAAATATTTAGCGAAAAGAGCAAGAGGAGCAATATTAACATGGCCTATGAAATTTACTCTGGGATCTTGAACTAAGTTTAACCAAATAAAATTTATACACAGAATAATCTTATTTATAACTCTTAAGGGGGTCTTCCCACAACAAATAAATTTTATCTTTGAATTCGATTTAAATAAAGAAGGGGCTTTTTTATCATTTAAAAGCAAAGCAATGTACTGATTATCTTCTTTAATTTGGAAAAGAGCCTTAAGGAACTGTCGATTAAGGGTAGGAATACCTCCTCCTTTACTGAAAACTTCCGAGAAGACTAATAAATATTTCATAAGTAGATTTATTCCTTTTTTTCTCCAACCACAATAAGATTTTGAGTTAGAATCCCACTCCCAGGACTCCCAGTTTCTATTAGAAGATAAGTCCTTAAAAATACTCTTATAACGCGCCAAAGCAAAAATCTTACCAAGCTTTTTACGCCGTGAATTATAGGTTCCACAGGATAAAAAGAAATTTTTTTAAAACCGCAGGTCTTAAGAACCTGACCCAAACTTTTAGTAGTAAAAGCTGTCTCATGGGTAAAATCTCCATATCTTCTCTTCCCCCAGAAGGGACCTTCACTGTTTAAAGTAAGAATAATGATTTTCCCTTCTTTCTTAAGCGCTCTATAAATTTCATCTAAAAGTAGGATGATTTCATCTTTCTTAAAATGCTCTAGAACATCTCTCAAAGTAATTAAATCAAGTGTATTCTGACGATTTTTAAGATATTCGAGAATGTCTGCTCTCTCAAGATTTCTAATACCCAATTCCCTGGCAGTATCGATCTGTTCCTGGGAAATATCTATTCCATAACTGTTCTGATAGCCTTCTTTTTGTAGAAAATAGAGAAATCCACCACATCCACAGCCTGCATCTAAAATCTTGGCATTTTTGTCTTTGGGTAAGTGTCTCTTAAAATAACCTTTATGAACTACAAACTTCTCTTCTAAGTCTTTATGGAAAACTCTTTTTTTCTCTTCTAAAAATTGACTTACATAAACATTATAAATCCTTTTTCTGTAATTATATTCTTGATTATCCTTCATATTTTTTCCTTATAATGTTTACAATTCTCTTGGCTGTTTTGCCATCCCAATATTTGGGGATTTTTCCTTTTTTGGTTTTGCCGTTTAAAATCTTCAAACTTTCCTTAATAATGTTTTCTTTTTGAAGCCCGATTACTTTATTTGTCCCAATTTCGCAAGTAATAGGTCTTTCGGTTACTTTTCTTATAGTTAAACAAGGAATGCTCAAGACCGTTGTTTCTTCTTGAATCCCGCCACTGTCAGTTAGAACTAATTTAGCATTTCCCATTAAATTTAGCATATTCAAATAACCGACTGGTTTTACTAAAATTAAATTTTTCATTCTTTTAATCTTATCTTTAAAACCAAACTCTTTAATTCTTTTTTTAGTCCTAGGGTGAATTGGGTAAATTATTTTAATTCTTTTTTGAATCTCTGTTAATGCCTCTAAAATCCCTCTAAAAACTTCCTTATAATCAACATTTTTTGGTCTATGTAAGGTAAGTAGGGCATATTGCCTTCTTCGAAATCCAAATTTCTGGAGAGTTTTACGTTTCAAAAAAATATTTTTATATCTCAAAAGGGTATCAATCATTATATTACCGACAAAAAAGATTTTTTTTCTTTCTAAGCCCTCTCTTAAAAGATTCTTGATTGCTGATGGTTCAGTGACAAAAAGATAATCTGAAATTTGATCAGTTAAAAGTCGATTAACTTCTTCTGGCATTTTGAGATCAAAACTGCGTAACCCCGCTTCAACGTGGGCTACCGGAATATGAAGTTTTACTGCTGTTAAGGCTCCGGCTAAGGTTGAATTTACATCGCCAACCACGATTACTAAATCCGGTTTTTCCTTTAAAATAACTTTTTCAAATCTAATCATTATTTCCCCTATTTGATAAGCATGAGTGCCAGACCCTACTCCAAGATTATAATTAGGTTTGGGGATTTTTAATTCTTGAAAAAAAACTTTTGACATTTCGAAATCATAATGCTGACCAGTATGGACTAAAACTGTTTTAATATTCCGATGCTTTTTAAATTCTTCTATCAAAGGGGCGATTTTTATAAAATTTGGCCTGGCCCCGGCAACAATTAAAATTTTGATATTTTGAGGCATTTTATTATCTCTTTAATCAATGGAGGTTCTTTCTCCAATATCTAATTTGTTTAATTAATTCCTTTAAACTCCTAAAATCTTCTTTTTTAGGAATTAACAAATTTTCCAAACGAAAAGGGGAAATAGAAATTTTTTTATAGAAAAAGATAAACATCAAAGCCATCACTAAATAAGAAATTAAAGCAGCTATTGCTGAACCATTAATTCCTAAACTAGGAATTAAAATTAGGCTAAATCCGAAGCTAAAAAATAAGGCGACGAAAGCGGCTATAGCATAATATTGAGGGAAACCCTTTCCTACAATATAACTTCCCAGAACCTTAGCAATAGAAGAAACAATCATTCCGATAATTAAAATTCTTAAAGCCAATAATCCTTGCATAAAGACTTGGCCAAAAAATATTTTTATTATCCAAGGAGCGAAAATAGCCAGAATAATTCCTATTAAAAATGTAAAAAAGAGACTAATCCGGCAACACTTTTTAGTTAATCTTTCGGCCTCGAAGGCCTTAGTCTCTGCTGAAACTTTAGGGAAGAGAACAGTCCCTAAACTGACCGGAACAAATTTTAAGGCCGTCCCTAAAAATAAAGCTATTGAATAAATACCCACCGCTGTTGGATTGAGAAAGAAGTTTATTAAAAATATCCCTAATTTTAAATCCATTGTCTGGGCAATATCCCCTAATTGCCCCTTCAAGCCAAATTTAATACTATCTTTTATAACTAAGAGATCAATTCTTGGTTTTAATAAGGGGGTATTTTTGAAAAGAAAAAAAAGAGCAACCAAAAAACCAATTACTCCAATGAAAATCAAAATAAAGACTGCGGTTTTTACTTCTGGAAAAATTAAAAGAAAGACTAAAAAAGCTCCAATAGTAATGACGCGAGTGATTATAAAAGTTAAATTGTAGCTAAAAATCCTTTGAAGGCCTAATAGCAAACTACGAAAAAGATTACCAATTAAGTAAAAAGGAAGAGATAAACTAACAAGTAAAATAAAGGAGGGGGCTATTTCTTGAAACAGATTTGGCAAAGAAAAATTTAAAAGGACTATTCCAGCAATTAATAAAATACCCAATATTACACCTACAAATAAAGAATTCCCGAAAAGAACAGATAAAGAATATTTTTTAGAACTAATAAAATAGATATTAGCAAAGCTGAGTCCTAAACCGCCCAGAAGAATAGAAACAGCAATAAGGCTCTGCAAAAATGCGAAAATTCCTCTTCCCTCAGCCCCTAAAATTCTAGCCGTAAGAATGGCTGTAATTAAACCGCAAAAAGCTGCAAAAACTTCGGTAATAAAAGTAAAAAAAGATTCTTTAACCATTTTTGTACCAATCAATCATTTTTTTAAGACCCTCCTCCAGAGATACCTTCGGATAAAAATTAAGAAGTTTAATCATTTTTCCTACCTCTGGAAAACGATGTCTTACGTCTATATCTATTTTTCTATTCTTTACCAATCTGGGTTTAATTTTTCCTTCAAGACCGACTAAATTAATTATTTCGGTCGCTAAATCAAAAATTGTTAAAGGCCTACCGCTACCAATATTTATTATCTGACCACTGGTTTTCTCTAATTTCATTGCTCGCCAAGATGCCTCTACATTATCATCAATAAAAGTAAAATCTCTTGTCTGACGCCCATCGCCAAATACTGTTGGAGACTGACCAGATAAAACCTGCCTTATAAATATCCCCACCACAAAACCATAATCACTTCCGTCCTGCCTAGGACCGTAAACATTGAAGAATCTCAAAGAACAAGTTTTTAGGTTATGTTTATAATAATAAGCCTCTAAAAATTTTTCTCCTATTAGTTTAACGGCAGCGTAAGGTATCTGTGGATTTATTGCTCCCTCTTCTTTTTCTGGCAGCTCTCTAGACTCTCCGTAAACCTCGGAGCTGGAGGCAAAAACAACTTTGGGTCTACCATATTTTAGTGATAGTTCTAGGATATTTTTAATTCCTTCTGCATCTTTCAATACCATCAAAGGATTCTCAAGAGTTCTTTTTACTCCAACTGTAGCTGCATAATGAAATACTCCATTAAATTTATATTTTCTAAAAATAAGGGAAATATCTTTAATTTGGTTTATATCTCCTTTAATAAAAACGAAATTCGGATTTTTTTTAATTGTTAAAATATTTTTTAAGGTCCCGGTACTTAAATTGTCAAAACAGACAACCTTGTGTCCTATTTTTATTAGCTTTTCACATAAATGAGATCCAATAAATCCTGCTCCACCGGTAACTAAAAATGTTTTTTTATTTTTGTTTTTTTGCATATTTCAAAATTAAATTCAGGGCTTTATTCTTGCAATATTTCTTAAGTATTGTGGCGTTTTCGCAAATACAGTGTCCACCAATGCCGCCTTTTGGAGGATAAAGAACTGGCCGAACAACATTCTTCTTACCCAACTTTTTATATCCTTCATTATAGGTTCTGTTAAACTCAGTTACCGCTTTTTCAAAATCAACCCCGGCCTTATCACAAATTTTTTTCATTTCTCCGTGCCAGGCAATACAAAGACCATAATAAGAAGTACTAAAGAGTTTTCCTATTTCAACGATTACCGATGGCTGAAATATCCTTGTTTTTATTCCCAGGCTTTCTAAATGTTTTTTGGCTAATTGACCTGCTTTTTTATTCTCGGTACCAATATATTTTACGAATGTTTTAATTCCTTCGTAAAGATAAGGATGAACTCCCCTTACCGGGCTGTAAACTATCATCTTCAGTTCTTTAGGTAAGGCTGAAACCAATTTTTTTGTGGTGAAAGGGGCAATAGAAGAATGAATAATAGTCAACTTTGGCTTAACTTCTTTTATTTCTTTTTTAACTATTTTTATAAAATTAGGAATCCAAGGGATACAGATATGTAAGACCTCTACCCCCTTTAATCCATCGTCCCTCTTCAAATCCTTTATTTTTACTTGCCCGCCGAAGCGTTTGCGAAGGTGGGGACTCTTGTAGAATTTAGCTAAAGCTCGACCCATTTCACCATAACCCAGTATGCCAATTTTTGATTTATTTTTTTTAGTCATAGGCATAGAAATTACCACCCCGTTAGAAACCTTTAGCGAAAAAGGATTTTAATCTATTTTTTAGATATCTTCTACCCATTCCTGATTTAAGGTATTTTTCTCTTGCTTGGGCATCCTTTCTATTTAAACCGGCCTCATAATAGATGAGTTTCCATGGGATTCCATATTTAGTAGACCTATTCTTGCCCGAATTATGTGTTAAAATTCTTTTTCGCAAATCTTTGGTTGAACCAATATACCAATCTCCTTTATTACTTTGTAAAACATAAATATACCACACCCCGTTAGAGATTACAAAGATAAAGAGAAAACACAGAGAAAACAAGTCTCTAACGGGGCACATAAACGGTTTCTAACGGGGCTACCATTTCTCAATGGTTTTTTTGGTTTTTCGTTTGAGGCGCTGATAAAAATTTACCGCCTTTCTCTCGACCTTTGGAGAAACTAATCTTAAAATTTCTTTCCCCCAGATTCTATATCTTCCCCCAACTTTGTTTGCCCGGATTATTCCGTTTTTTAGGAAACGCTTAATAGTGCTGCTACTTATTTTCAAAAAATCTCGGGCTTCTTTAGTTGTGTAAACCTCATTTGGTTTTATTTCTTCCATATTTCCATAATAAGACACCCCAAAAGGGGTGTCAAGAGGTATCAATAGAGGTCAATTCATGGCCATTTTTGCAGTTGTCCCTAGCACTTGGGAATTCCCCAATTACTTTTTTAATTTTCTTCCATAGCTTTCTGTTTTGTAATGACAATTTCTGCAAAGGGTTATTCCATTCGAAATATCCAAAACTAAAGAAGGATATCTTGATACTGGTTTAATGTGATGTACTTCCATAACTCTTTTTTCCCTAAATCTTATGCCACATTTTTGGCAGGTGTAATTATCACGTTCTAAAATTTTCTTGGCCCAATTCTTTAATTCTACTCTTAGTCTATGTGCTAATGTCTCTTCTCTTTTGGTTAAACCTCCTTTCCAATTTGGATTCTTGGAACCTAGGTGTTTTTCAATATATTCTTTATTTTGCCAAAGTTTTTTAATAATATTGCTTATTTTATTTCTTATTTCCAGATTATCTCTATATTGCTTTAGCTTTGTCTCTCTTATTTTGTTTTTTATAGCTTCTGAGAGCTGCTTTCCCCAATTAGGGTGTTTCGGTCCTCTAATTGCTTCACTTATCTTTCGTTTTGTCTCCCCTAAGAGTCTTTTTCCTTTTTGAGCTTGACTAATTTTTTTTCTTGTTTCTTCGGAATGATGCTTGCCCAACATTAATGGTTTTCTTTTCCCTTCTCTCCATTGCCTTTTCATGGCTTCACTAATATTCCTTCTATGTTCTTCTGAAAATTTTCTACCTTTCATTGCCAAACTTGTTTTCTCTCGTTCTTTCTCATCTTTATATCTTTCTTTCTGAGCTAAACTCATTTTTCTTTTGTATTCGTTAGTTCTTATGTATACTCCAGTTGGCATATTATTTTTATTTCCATTTACGAATTGCAGTTTCATAACGCTCGAAAGTTCCTGTGTCCATCCATTTACCATTAAATTTAAAACCTGTTAATTTTTTTTCTTTGGCTAATTTTGGGAAAAGGTCTTTTTCAATCATTGAAAACTTGGGGCCAGGATGATAATTGAAAATTTCAGGGGAAAGTAAATAAAGACCAGAAGAAATATATTGAGTCGTGGATTTCTTGCCCGCCCAAGTTTTCTTTAAAATTTGGGCGGGTGAAGGTTTTTCTAAAAACTCTTGAACTAAACCATTTTTGCAAATAACAACTCCATAATCTTGAGGATTTGGAACTTTCACTAAAGCTATGGTTGCCGGGGTTTTCTTTTTTTGATGGAAATTTTTCATTTCAAATAATTTTATCTTTTTTAACTCATCACCATTAGTAAAAAAGAATGGTTCGGCGGGCTCACCACTAGGTGACCCTTTAGAAAGCCAATCTTTTAAATAAAAAAGGCCTCCAAAAGTTCCCAGAGGCTTTTTTTCTTCAAATATCTTAATTTTTTCTTTAGGATAATATCTTTTTTTCCACCAATCAAAATCTTCCCGGAAATCTCTATTAATTAAAATAGCTATTTTTTTTATTCCGTAAGAATGAAAGAGGTCAACCAAATGATTTAAAATGGGTTTTCTTTTTATTGGCAAAAGGGGTTTTGGTAACTCTTTAGTTATTGGATAAAGTCGAGATCCCGCCCCTCCGGCCAAGATTACTGCTTTCATCGACCGGAGCTCTACTCTGGTAGAGTGTAGGTCATAATTAGATAATCTAGTTTTTTTCATTTGTCTTTTTTACTTTTTCTTTATAATATAAAATTGTATGAAAATCAAGGGCTCTAAATTAAGATGGATCTATTTGATTGGTTTTTTCTTGATTTTGATTTTACCTTTATTTAATATTCCGCCCTGGCTTTCTCCACCTGCCTTTGGGAAAACTGTTATATTTAGAATCATCCTGTCTTTAATTATTTTTCTATTTTTGTGGAATTTTTTCTTTTCAGAAGAACGAAAACTGTTCTCAAATCTTTATTTTCTGCGGGGTAAATCAAGACTCACTTTTT
Source organism: Patescibacteria group bacterium (assembly GCA_020148145.1). Lineage (NCBI taxonomy): Bacteria > Patescibacteria group bacterium. Next base: position 171,760 of record JAHCRE010000016.1, read on the forward strand.
ATCTTTTAATTGCCCTATTTTTAATTTTTCTTCTAGCTACTATTTTTTCTTTAGACCGGCATTTTAGCTTTTGGGGATCTCCTTATAGGGCAGGTGGTTTTCTAAATTTTGCTTTTTATTTAATCTTTGGAGTCTTAGCTTTTTTAACTGTTCACAAAAAGGACTGGCAAAAAATCTGGAATTTCGCCTTAATTATTGGTGTTTTAGTTTCAATTATTGCCATTTTACAACAATTTGAACTATTTAGTAAAATTTTAATTCCTTATACCTACCGTCCTGTTTCCACCCTCGGAAATCCAATCTTCTTAGCAATTTATCTATTGCTTCTTAGTTTCTTAGCTTTGACCTTTGGGATTCAGGAAAAAAGTTTTAAAAAACGGTTTTTTTATTTTTCTGTCCTGGCCTTAATGCTCTATGCAATTTTAATAACTGAAACTAGAGCTACCTATCTTGGCTTGGCGGTTGGGATTCTATATTTTATTCTCTTTTATCCAAGAAGGTTATTCTGGCTAAAAATTTCTTTTTTTATTCTTTTTGTTTTAGGGATTCTTGGGTTCTATTTTTTAAAAACTAATCCCGATATTTTTGCAACTCAAAATTATGTTCTCCAAAGAATTATTGACAGAATTTCGAGTATCTCTATAAGTGCCGGCGAGGGTAGAATTTCTGGCTGGAAAGTTTCTCTTAAAGCGATAAAAGAAAGACCAATTCTTGGCTGGGGACCAGAAAATTTCTCAATAGGTTTTGATAAATACTATGACCCTTCTCTCCCCGAAATAGTTTCCTCTTTCGGGGGTGGCTGGTGGGATAGAGCCCATAGTTTCATTTTTGACATAAGTATCTCGGCCGGAATTCCAGCCTTAATAATTTATCTTTCTATTTTTGCTGCTTTATTTTTGGGATTACAAAAGGTTAAAAAAAAGAGGCCCGACAAAGAATCCCTAATTTGTCATGGCGTCCAAGCCACTTTTTTAGCTTATCTTACGGCTAACTTTTTTAGTTTTGACACTTTTTCAACTTATCTTATTTCATTTTTACTCATCGGCTATTCTTTACACTTAACTTCGTTAAATACAACTGAAGAAGCGTTAAAGACTACACCAAGAGATGATGCGCCTTTGTTTAAACTGCCTTATAGAATTTCTAAGTGGCGAGGAATTATAATATTTCTTCTCTTTGTGGGCTTGGTGTGGTTTATTTATTTTTACAATATAAGGCCAGTTCAAATTAATAAAGAAATAAACTGGGCTGGTCATTATTCAGAACATACATATAAAGGCTTTAATAAAGCTTCGGCAAAAATAGAAAAAGTCTTACCCTCTCATAGTTTCTTAGACCATTATCTAAAACTGCAATATAGTGATATAATTGCCAAGGGCATAAAAGAAGAACCAGAAAGAAAATTAGAGCTCGCCCAAAAAATAATTCCAATTCTAAAAGAAGCTGTGAAAATAAGGCCTTATTATACCAGAGATTGGATTTTTCTGGCAAGTTATACAAACATCTTGATTGAGAAAAGTCGAGCTCTTAATCCTGGGGCTATTGAAAGATTAAAAGATGAGGCAAATTATTATTTAAAAAAGGCTCACCAGTTAAGTCCAAAACGACAAGAAATTTTTTCTGAATGGATAAAGACTGACCTTTTAACTGATGAATATCAAAAGGCAAAAGAAAAAGCTCAACAATGCATTGACTTAAACCCTGAAATGGCTAAGTGTTGGTGGTTAAAAGGTTTGGCTCATCGTTACGCCGGTGAAGAAAAAGAGGCCAGGGAAAATATAGAAAAAGCGGTGGAAAAAGGATACGATATCAATTCAAAATCTTCTCTTTTACAATTGGCTACAGTATATGGAAAAATGGTTGAAAGTTCTGGGGATCTTAAATATTATCAGATTTTATCTGATACTTACCAAAAATTAATAAATATTGAACCTAAAAATTTTCAATATCATGCATCTTTGGCTTATATTTATAAAATGTTAGGCGATTATGAAAAAGCTCGCCAGGAAGCAGAAATAGTGCTTAAACTTTCACCTGAATCAAAAGAAAATGTGGAAGAGTTCTTGAGAAGCCTGAGATAAAGTTAATTAATTAATTTTCTTCAAAACCTAAACCCCCCACCAGAATCTGGTGGGGGGTGGATTTTTTACTCAAGCCGCCCAAGGATAGCCGGCTTGCCCGCCTAAGTTTTACCGAAGGTAAAATTTGGGCGAGTCCATTTCAAGAACAAAACTTTGGATTTCAACTAAGATTTACTCAGGATTGACGAATGAACCTGCGAAAATATCGCCACGGAAGACGATTACACCTTCAGAAAGATTTCCTTCACCATCAATACCAAACTTACAATTAGCGTTATTACCATCATCTAACCAGAGTTGAAGAGTATCACCATTGGCTTCAAAGTCAGTGGTATCACCGTAAACTTTCAGTTGCTTGGTTAGACCAGCAGGAACAGTAAAAGCATTAGTGGAACCAGTATTATCCTCAAAGAGGAAAGTTACACTACCACTAGTATTCAACTGGTCATCCTCTACAGTAACTGAAGAAAGCTGAGTACCATCTCCATCCTTCAAATACCAAGTACTAGAGCTTCCATCACTATTGGATGCATAAGCATTAATCTGTACGATTAGCTGATTTGAATCAGTATCTTCAAAGGTAATATCCTCAGTATCTTCAGCAGTTACGTCAAAGGTAGCCAATAAGGTCTGTGAGCTAGGTATCAAGTTACCGGAAGGTGAAGCAGAGTTAACAGCAAAGTATGGCCTGCTTTCGAAGGCATACATCGTATTACCAGCAACACTATCATCTGAATTGGCTTCTGCACCTGAGGCTAAACCAGTGGATTCAATGATATAAGTGCTTCCATCAAAACCTACTTGAACGTCACCGTCGTCAGTCAAGGTTAAACCATAACCAACTTGGTTCAGCAAACCTTTCACCGTAAGTTCAACATGGCCGTTAGCTGGAACAGTTACTGTACCATCACTAATAGCTACATAATTAGTTGTGCCTCCCTGAGCTGTCTGAATTGGAGTATCAGCTGAAACTCCATCAGAACGAGCACTGCTGTAGAAGTAGTAAGTATTTACATAATTACCACCTGTAACACTGATATATATACTATCCAAATCTAGGTCTTCTATCTCGGTAGCAGCTAACCTAAAGACAGCCAAAGTAGATGTCTTTTGACCAATGATTATGTCAGAAGTAGGCGAAGAAGCATCCTTAGTAACGGTTAATTCACCACTGGCTTTTACGGTCATTCCCTGACCAGGACCAGATGGAGTAACAGTAATACTCGCTCCAGTGTCAGCACCTGTAGCTGTTACAGCAGAAATGTCAATCGTGTGAATATCATCAGTGGTTGCCCCAGTAGAAAGATCACCAACAAAGGCAATCTTTATATAGGTTCCTTTTGGAACAGTAATGGTCTGAGTTAAACTGAAAGCTTGGGAACCACTACCAGCGGCTGTTGGGAACTCTGTGTCACTAACTTTGGTTTCATAGATGTCGCCTCTTGCACTATTCTCTGTAGTTAAATCAGCCCAGATTTCGCAGTTATCAATATCAACAAATCCTCCTGTGCCAGTCCCTGTTCTGGTGTCAGTAACTGTTATGGAAGTAACATTGACATCTTCACCAGAGGTACCAGCACTGAGAGAACCAGTCATCCAAACAAAATCATGGATACCTTTGGCCACATTTCTAGCTTGTGGCTCGGTCAAAGTGGTAGCTAGCAAGGCTCCGGCAGCTACTGTCTGACGATTTCCCTCAATCGCAGTAGTAGGTGATGGGGTTATTGACTCATTAGTGGTCATTCCCTTAGCCGTAATGTCAGAGTCAGGAGTGTCAATACCAGTTTCTACATAGTCATCAGTTTCGCAGGCAGAGGCAATCTTTGCCTTTACTGTATATTGGTGAGTACCAACTGGAACAATAAAGGTGTCAGTGAAGTCTACATCATTAGTATCAGCAGCGTCTTTGGGTCCACAAACAATGCCTCCATCTTCATCATAAACTTTTATATTGGTCAACTCGTCATAAGTCATACTACCAAAATCAAAGTCAATATGAAGGGCTGAAATCTTAACTTCCTCACCCCGAGCATAAAAGTCAAAAACAGTCAATTCCTGATCACTAGATGGAGCAATATTACCTGTAGCTGGAGTGTCTGCTGATATGGAAATAGTCAAGGATCCTTCCTGGATGTTTTGGTCAGTTCCTTTACCAGTTCCTGTACCTAGCCAAGTACCGCTGGAAGGAGTGATATAAAAGCCGTAGGTGTTACCCTTCACGGTCATTAAAACATCACTGCCATCAACTAAGTCAGCATTAATAGTTAGACCAGAACCACCAACTATATCTAACATCACCTTGAACCTATGGGTTTCTCCTTTGTCAACCACAATGTCTAAATCGGGCCAACTGGCTTTACCTTCTGAATTCCAGCTAGCAACGGTACCTAAGCTCTTGCTGTCGGTGACACTGTAGAGTTCAATGTCAGTGGTATCATCCAAAGCAGCAGTTCCAGCTTCCATCACGGTAATTTGCTCAATAGTGATGGCTTCCGTTGAACCTGCACTTACTTTAAAGGCAAGTACCTTAACATCGGTATCTCCAATATCTGGTGTGGAATCAACAGTAGTCTCTTCATCTACATCGGCTGAACCAATAGTTATGCTTACAAAAGTCATTGTATTCCCAGTTACTGGGAAACTACCAGTAATCTCTGAAGCATCAGAAGTTATGTCGTCAGCTGAACCAATACCCAAAGCTGCTGTGTTACCAGCAGGAGCAGTAGTAGTAGACTCAACGACTCCAGCTCTAATGTAAAAACTCCTACTTGTTCCGGCTGAAATTACTAAATTCGGAACAAAAGTAATCATTGCTCGGTTATCAACATTCAAGCTGCCAAGACTACCGTGATAAACCCCGGTACTAACATCAACAATTTTAATGTTCTCTATGGCAGAATTAGATGATAAACCTGAGCGAGTTACATAGATCTTGGAGATAGAAACATCCCCTTCAGAACCAGCTGTCAGAGTAAACTTAGTGAAGTTGGCATTGGCGTTATTAGCCACACTGGCTGCAGCTGAAGTGTCAGCAGCTAAAGCAACACCCAAACCAGCAGCAACTGGAGGAACTTCCTCTTTAACACATTCTTCTGCTGTACAGACATAACCTGTTGGGCAATCAGCATCAGTGGTACATTCTACTGGAATAGCACACAAATCATCATAGGCAGCCTGAGATTTAGGACCAAAGTAGCCCCACCAATCTCCGTATTCTACACCATTGGCATCTTGCCAGGCCTTAACGGCTGCCCGGGTAAGAGGACCAAAGTATGTGGTCTCTGAACCAGGTGAACCAGGACCGGAGTCAGCCAAGGTGTAACCCGTGTCGTTCAAGTATTCCTGCAAACACTTTACATCATCTCCACTCATCTCAGGATAGAGATTCCGAGTAAAGGTACAAGGACAAACACCAGGTGGAGCTTCTCCTTTAAGGTCTGCTAATTGGGACTGCAAAGATGATAATTGCGCCAACAGAGCAGCAATTTGAGCCTCTAATTCCTCAATGGTTACAGCCATAACCGGACTTACAGCCCAAACTAAAACAGTTAAAACCGTGGCAATCGATACAATCTTTTTTAATAAACTCATTTTTCTCTTTTTTAATTTTTATTTAATTTTTGTCGCGTCGACCTTGATCTCGCGACCTTACGTATTAGTCACGAGTTTATCCCGTACCTCCTCCACCAAATTTTGGCTGGGGGATGGTGTGGGGTCACGACTTTCTAATTTTTTAATATAAATGATAATTGATAGTTAAGCAACTTTATTCCTGTGGATAACTCAAGAACAGGATTTTTTCAAGGGCCTGCCCAAAATCTCCGACTTCAGAATCTTCTTTCGCTTCTTCAAAAAGTTTTAGCTGTTCATCGGTTAAAGTCTGATTTTCCAAATCCTTAATAAGAAGTTCAGCTATTGGTTCATATAGATCTTCTGGCTCTCTATCTTCACCAATTACTATTCCATGAGATTTTAAATTTTGAATATTTCCTTCTAATTTTTTAATCTCAGGAACTATTTTCCGAGCCTCTTCGGGTTCTCTTATTTTAGCTAAATTTTTAGCCGCCTCGGAGACATTGGCCTGATACTCTTCAATGGCTGGAGCCAATTTTTTAATCTGGTTTGTTTCAGTAATTCTGATTAATTCCTCTAATCTTTTGTTGGCAAATTCAAGTTGAACTCTTGGTTTTTCCTCTCGGGAAACAAAAATTGCCCGGGTTTTTTCAGCAATCTTTTTTAGAGGGAAAATAAAGTCACCGGGCAAAGAATTTTTGGCAAAAACAAAAGTTCCAATTAAAACTCCCAGAACAACCAAAGTAGCCAAGGCAGGTTTGTATTGAGCCCCCCACCTTAGAAAAACAGAGAACAGTTCTCTGTAACTTGGCTGTTCGCCTAAAATTTCCTTTTTAGTCAAAACAACCCAGTCTTTTCTGGGTCGAATCTGGCGAAGTTTTCGAATTTTGCCAATGAGTTCTTTTTCAGTCATCCTAATAAGTATGACGGAAAAAATAGCCCTTTTATTACACCCCGTTAGAAAATTTTTCTAACGGGGTTACAGTAAATTTACCCGGTAGAGCAACTTCGACTTTCCCTTCCCAATAATTCTTGAATTCTCAGTCATACTTTGTGTTTTTCTTTTAGAAAAACACCTGTCGAAGTTGTCATACTGGGTTTAACTTATTTTTTAGGGCTTTTAAGGCCCGGTGGAGCATCACTCTCACCGCTCCTTCCGATTTATCTAGGATTTTAGCAATCTCTGGGATAGATAAATCATCTAAATACCGATAAATAATCACATCTTGGTAGTCCTCTTTTAGGTTAGCAAGAACCAGCCTGATCTGTTTAAGATCCGAGTTTAAGTAAGCTTCTTCTTCCAGATTTACCCGAGGATCAATTATTCGGATATTTTCAGTCGAAACTATCCGGGCTTTGTCTCTTTCTCGATAAAAATCAACTATCAAATTCCGGGCAATTTGATATAAGAAGGCTGGTGGGTTTTCAATTTCCCTTTGATTTTTAAAGGCCCTCCAGCCCCGTAAAAAGGTCTCCGAACATAAATCTTCGGCGATTTCCTGAGAACTCACCTTCAAAAAAATAAAACGATATATTTTATTTATATACTCGTCATATATCTTACTGAAAATTTTCCGTGAATTTGCCATAACATTAGGTTAGGACATAATGTCCTATCATTGTCCGAACTCATACATATATCTATCCTCCCCTTTTAGTCGATAAAAAGTATAGTTTCTCTCCCCTATTCTTTCAATTAAGCCTTGCTCTAAAAGAGAACGGAAATCTCTTCTTAAAGTTCTCTTGCTTACATCAGGAAAAACTTGAACCAACTCCCCAACCTGCACTTTTCCCCTTTCTTTTAGAATCGCCAAGATTTTTTGATGTCTACCAGAAACCTCCGGAGGAAGGCTTATTTCTGGACTAACTTTTTCTTCTTTAAATGTTTCTTTTTTTTCTGCTTCTTTCAACTTTTCTATTTCACCCCCTATCTTACTATATTCTTCCTGAACCTCCAAGATGTCATAGGGGCTGACCCAATTTTGGGCCTTAGCTACTTCAAGAAAACTATCTAAAATTTCGAGATTTCTTCCGGTTTCAGCGATTAAATTTTTAGGACTATGAGAATCACCCCTAAGAATTGAAATTAAATTGGCTAAAATTTCATCAGCCAATCCTCTTACTTTATACCTCAAAGCTTCTTTTTTAGGAAAGAGTAAAGTTAGCCGATAAAGATTTGATGTAAGTTGGATAAAATATTCTTTATCCATAATCCACAATTAACAGTTTAAAATACTATACCAAAAGTCGCTCCGCTTTTCCAGCCCAGAGGGCTGGCCCCCGCCCTTTAGAAGAAAGGGCGGGGTTCGCTCCGCTCTTTAGACACCTCTCGGTTTCTAACGGTCGCCTAGGACGACCTGTTTTCCTACACAGAGCGATACCCAATCTCCCCGACCCCCTCTGTGCTTTTTGCTAAAATAAATTTTACCAAAAATAAAAACCTGTTGCAACAGAACTTTGCAACAGAACTTTAATTTCTCACTTCGCTCGAAATTAAAAAAAGAGGTCAAAATACTCTACAAGTATGGTAGTAGTCACCCTAAAATCACTACAACCACCGCGCCTCTTATGTTTCTTTGTTCCACGGCTTACTTTCTCGTCTTTGCGAATTGCACGGTGAAGGAGGTCAAAAAATTCCTTCTTTTGTGGGTGTTCCTGTTTCATAAATAATTACTCTTTTATTTCAGGATGCGTGCCTAAATAATAATCTCTTAGGGGTATAGCACCCGCTCTTAAAATTTGTCCAAAATCTATTCCTTTATTGAAGGCATAAGTTTTTATCGAGGCAAATGGTTCATAATCTACTAAACTATCCATTAAGCTTCTCGCATTTTCTTGAATATCATATTTTGTTTTATTAGGATACACTGATAATTTTCTTGCAAGATTATCTTTTTCTCTTTCAAAAATATCATCAAAACCACTTTCTCTTAATAAAGTTTTACCGAACTCTGTAAGGGTCAATCGGCTACCTGTTTTATAAATTTTACTATCTATAAATTTCTGAGCATTAACCTTAAACTCTAATAATTTATCTACATCACTTCTTAATTTTTCAATTTTAGTGCAAGCTTTATCTTTTTCTTGAATCAAATTATCCACCTTTTCTTTATATCTTCCTATAGTAATAGAGGCGGTGATTGCTCCTATAACTGCCGCGATAATTAAATTTATTATAAAAATTATTATTATTACCAAAGTATCTGAAATCATAATGGCTTTGTTTTTATTTTAGTCTATTATACCTACATCTTAACAAATATCAAAAAAGTTGTTAAGGTGCAAATATAAAGGTCGAATTATAAATAATAATCTTTAAAAGTAATATGAATAGAAAAATCCCCCCTATAGCTAAAAGTTTTACTCTACGTCAATTCACTATTATAAAACCCACAAATCAGAAGATGGTTGATGTAAGATTTTTTGATGGTAAAAACCCTTTTAAATCAAAATGTATAGGCGGTATCTCGCTCTCACCTCAACTCTTTATCTCCTTTATCAGTATGTTTCTGAAGTTTTCTAAAGAAAATCGGGCATTCTTTGAAGGTGTAAAAGTTCCAAGAGATTTAGGCAAACTTTCCAGCCCTGACGAATTCCCTTCTGAATAAGAAGTTAGGTGCTTTTCATTGCCTAAATATATTTGATTTTTGAGTGTTTTTTTTCATAATTTTTACTTGTTGTGAAGATATACTCGCCAGAGGGCTGGCCCCCGCCCTTTTGAAGAAAGGGCGGGGTTCGCTCCGCTCTTTAGACACCTCTCGGTTTCTAATGGTCGCCTAGGACGACCTGTTTTCCTACACAGAGCGATACCCAATCTCCCCGACCCCCTCTGTGCTTTTTGCTAAAATAAATTTTACCAAAAAATAAAAAAGAGGTCAAAACACCTTTTTCAACAAGGTAACAGTCACCTTTCAGTTTAATAGCAAAATTGGATTTGGCACGATTTTGATCAAATTAGCTTCAAATTTTAACAGGGTGACAGTCACCTAGTCAGTGGCAACTAATCACCGAGAAATATTGTTCCTTCTTCCCCATCTTGGTGTCCTACTCCTCCCTGAGCCTGGATGATTCCTTGAAAATCGCTGGATTGGTAATAAATCGCAATCCTTCCGCCGAATCGTGGACGACATTAGAACCTATTGGATGATTGCGAAAGAGGTTGTTTCTATACCAAATTATAGTTAGTGAGGTGAGGGACGGACGATGTTAGAACCTGTTTGGTTCGGTAAAAGTTTTAATCTTTCCGTCCCACAACTATATAAACCGTGTCTGCTTGTAGTGATCCTCCGATTGAACTTGGTTTAACCTCACCAGAACGCAAGTCTATACCAACTTCGTTAAAGGTTTGACTAATTAAATTTACAACTGAATCCATATTTTTTCCTGTTACAAAAATCTTAAGAAAACCTGTATAGTCATTTAAAGAAGTTTGATTTGTTGGAAGGACATTCCATCCAGCATCTTTAAACACCGAAGCAATCTCCTCTGCAAAATCTAAACTCTCTCCGTCCAAAAGACGACTTACCAGACCTACTTTACCTTTCTTTTTTGATAAGGTAACGGTAAGCTGATTTTTTTGACTAATTGATAAATGTCTTGGTTGAACTTTTTTTAGTTCTTGTTGAAATTCTTTTTCTATCTTTTTATTAATATAAATCTGACCAATTGTTCCAATTGCTGAAAGAATTATCCCAAGAATTATTAATCCATTAAAGATTGTTTGGAGATTATTAGCAGTCATAAATTTCTTAGTTTCTTATAAAAATTTAGCGGTTCCGAGGGACGGACGACATTAGAACCTATTTTATGGCCAAAAAAAGGTTAATTAAGATACCGAGTCATACTTAAAATAATCGGTCAACCATCTCAGCAGATTCATCTTGCCCTCCTTTAACTTTTATAATCATCCCGAATGATTTATTTTTAGGCATTTTTATCCAGTTTTTAGCCAAAAACCAAGCCGCTCCGCTTGTTCCCCACTCTCCAAGACCAGCAACAGCAATCCATACCCTATTTGGAAAATTCTTCGGTATAATCTTTATAATGAAAGCATAATCATAAGTGCCATCTATTGAGAATTTCTTTTCTTCATTTTTTTTAGTAATAATAGCCATCTCGGGGCCACTTGCATCAAAATCATAAAACACATTCTCTTCGTTTTGTAAAACATCTTTTGTTTTTAAATTGTTTAAACCGCCAATTGAACAAAATGATATATCTAACTTATCCTCTATTTCTTCGTCAGAAATCAACTTCGGCGAAATATGAACAATTTTCCCGAAGGTTTCGGAAAGATATTTCACAGACCTTGTTTCTGCAAAAGAAACAACCGAAGATACTCTAAAACCACTGCCAGATTTATGATAATAAGGCCATTTTCTAATATCGCCCTTTTCATCGTAACAAGGTAAAAGCCTCATTTGGCCGTAAGTTAGGATAAAATTATCTATTGAATCTTTCCCAAATACACCTTTAAAACTACATTTATAATATCTTTTTTTAATTTCTGAATAAATCCAACCAAAAACTAAAACCGCGGCACCGCCAATGATGTTGTATATAATTTGTTCCAAATGATCATTCATAAATACTCTCTAACTTTTTTCAGTTTATCATTTTTTATCCGAAAAACAAGCTGGTTTAAAATAAAAATTGCCCAGCGATGGGCTTTTCTGTTTTTGCTATATACTTATCTTTACTACATTATCGGCTTTTTCTTTTCCAGTAAATCTTTAATCGTTATTAATTTTATCTCTAACCCTTCTTTATTTTTAATCCGCGCTGCTTCCTCATAAGCACCTTTAGTAAAACTAAAAGCTACAATATAACCCTTTTTATAGCCCGCTCTTTTAAGTGCGGTTTCAAAATTATCTACAACATTACGTCCCGCCTTATCAGATTGTTTTACTTGTATCCCTGCTCCTTCGGGAATAAAAATATTTCCTTTAATATAATACCCATCTAATCCCATATCTCCAACTTTCTTTCTACTTGATTTTGCTCTCATCTTATCTATTATCACCCAGTTTTGAAATTCAAATGGCTCTAACTTCTTTACTTCCTTTACAGTAGTCGGCATACCAACAACAATATAATTAACGCCCTCCGTAGTTCCTAAAGTTCGTTTTAATCGTCTCTGCATTATTTTAATTGCAGTTGGTGAGATATCTATTCCTATCCACTTTCTTCCTAATCGTTGAGCTACCGCTACAGTTGTGCCACAGCCACAGAAAGCATCTAAAACTACATCGCCCTTACTTGAGGATATTTTTATTATTCTTTCCAAAAGAGCTTCTGGCTTTTGGGTAGGATAACCTTCTCGTTCTTTAGAAGTTGGTTGTATATGCTGTATTTCCCATACATCATGCAAAGGAACCCCTACATTTTCTTTCCCCCTTTTTATGTAATTTCCCTTCTCATCCTTCAATCTCTGAAGTTTGCCATTAATAACAGCCCTAATAGTATCCTCAATTACTTCAGGTTTAGAGTAAGGCTGATACTGAATATTAAATGTATAATCTTTTGACTTCGAATAGAATAAAATTGTATCGTGCATTCTTTGATAACTTTTAGAAACATTGCTCCATCTTTTATACCACCAAATAATCTCATTCCTAAAATTCTTTTTATCAAATATTTCATCTAACATAATCCTTATATGAGCGTTAGCGTGCCAGTCGCAATGTAAATAAAAAGAACCTGTAGGTTTTAAGGCTTCATACATTACTTGGACCCTTGGTTTTAACCAACCAATATAGTGTTCTATTCCTCCTTCCCACCTATCTTTATAACTTCTAACTTCAGCCTCGTCGCCCCAGACAATTTCGTACTGTTTGTGAGTAAAAAATGGAGGGTCGATATAAATTAAATCCACGCTCTCTTTTGGGAATTTAGCTACCTCCTCTAAATTATCACCACAAATAAGCTTATTAACTTGCCAGAGTTTATTTTGTTCCTTTTGTATAGCCATTTTTTATAGTCGAAATTTAGTTTTATCTACTTTCTATCTACTTTTAAGATAGCCCGATTTTTTGAAAAGTTCAAGGTAAAATAAAAGGGCGAAACCGATGGGATTTCGCCTGGCAATATTTTGAATAGAACGTAAAAGATCATAAAAGTGAATATTTCTATGAGTAGAGGCGCCACCAAAAAACTCCTCCAGCAACGAGGAGTAATAAAATAATGATTGAGATAACAATTTTTTTGTTCATATTTTTTAATTCTACAAGTTCAAAAATAAAAAAACAACCGCCAAGTATGTGGAAAACTTAATCTATTGGTTTACGAAATCAATGGGTTAAATCGATTTGGCTCTAGCTTATTTTATGTATTTGATAAGTTTAAGCCAACTTAATACCATTTTGGGCAAATGTCCTACCTATGTCCTACCTTTTAGGAGAGGGTTCAAATAAAAAAAGAAGGGCATTTGAATATGCCCTTAATGGGTTTTTAAAAGAGTGGGGCTGGATAGTTTTATTAGAAAGGTTGCAAGCTCCTCAGTAAATTTTGCGATTTCGTCTTCCTCAAGAGAGTCGCAAATGTAGATACCGTGTGGCCTAACCTCAAGCCTACAAGGTGGATCAAAATGGACCGCTATAATCATTTTAGATTGGTCTTTCCCTTCCCGTTTCATCTCGGCCCATTTGCCACGGATTCTTCTTGCTGTGCTCATAAGTAGCTCTAAACAGAAGATTTCTTCTCCAGGTTCCTCTCGCATCCCAAAGAACTTCTTTTTATCATCAATGCGGGTCATCCTATATATCCAAACTTCCATTCTCATCCCTCCTTTAATATCCTATATTATAGAAAATTAAATTGCGTTTGTCAATCAACCCCGAGAAAAACTACGAACCAGAATAAATTCGGTTCACGGCTTCGCTCTCGGGGCGGGGGCGGCGGAAATAAAAAAGACGCATTTCTGCGTCTATAAAAAATAATTAGATAAAATGTCATCGGTGATTATTCTTTGTAAACTCTGTAGCCCTTTCGAGCTCTATGATTAACCTTAAGGCCAATCGAATCACCAGTCTTAGCCTCTTCTATTTTCTCATGTTCGATTTCCATCGATTCAACTGTTTGGATAAAGTCAGTATCTATCCCTCCGACGATTCGAATACTATCTCCCAGCCTTAGAGTATCAACAAGTTCAAGCACTGCTACTCCTATCTTGGAATAATAATGACTAACTGTCCCAATCAATTTTTCTGTTTCGATTTCTATCACCTCCTTTTAAAAGAACAATATAGAAATATTAGCAAAATTAAAAAACTTGTCAAGTCAACCAAAACCCCGAGAAAAACACTCGGGGCGGAAATAAAAAAAAGAGGCAAAAATAAGAGAGTTGCCTCTATTGTCTATTTCCTAAATTTTAAAGAACTACGCAACTTTCTTATTATTGATAGAAATCTCCAGTATCTCCAATGATAGGAATATTCCCATTTCTGGATAGCCACTATTCCAAGATAGCAACCGAGAGCCCCAATTAGAGAAATTGCTGTTATCATCGCTGCAACATTAGCCCATAAAGCCAACGAGAGAAGAGACAAGACAAGCCATCCTATCGCACAGCACACTGCAAAGAAAATCAGATTAAGCATATTCTTAAAAAGAGCTTCTTCCCATGTATCACTCATTTCTATTCATCCCTCTTTCTTCAAGATAATAAAAAATTAATGCCTTGTCAAATCGGCGGCTCCCCAAGAAGGGGCGGGCGGAAATAAAAAAGAGACAAAAAATGGGGATTTGCCTCTTTAAGTCACAGGCTAGCCGTGGTTCTCAGTAGTATTCGCCAGTAAAGGGGTCTTTCCGTCCAAATCTGTGGTGCCAAACACCGCGACGCCAGATCTCTTGTAACTCTTCGCAATCCTCTTTTTCCTCTAACGAGATATCATGAATAACATGGTTTCTCTCGCTTGCTACCTCTATTTTTCCATTCCTATCTATGTGTACAATGTCTCCCTTCGTGCTAATGACAACTAGTTTTATTTCACCTTTCTCTTGTAATAACTTCTTCACGTTTTCGACTTGCCTCTGAGCCTTAGCACGGAACCCTGCATATTTATCTTCTTTTTCTTCTCTAAGTTCTTTCACCTCCTTTTATTTTTAAAGAACGGTTTGGAGGTTCAAGGAATTGCACCTTGATTAATCTCAACTTGAGACCTCCACAAAATAAAAAACTAGCTCCTCAGTCTGAGGATCTAGTTTGATTTTATTATTGATTAAGTTAGTATTCTAATTTTTCTAAATACAAACTCCCCAGACTAAGTTCTGCTAGTAAATTAACTGACATCATTTGTAAATTGTCTGAGAAGTTTCTCATATTACTAATTTTAGATGTTATATCAGAGAAGGTACCTTGTCAAGTCAAATCCAAAGAAAAACTCTCGGGGGCTGGCGGCTCCCCAGGGTGGACGTAATCAGAACTTGGTTTTGGGAGAGGTTTCCAACTCCAGAGATAGTAAAATTACCTACTACCACCCCATTTAAATAGGCGCCCAAACTACTCCTTTAAAACTTTGTGTTTTTTAACAATTTCTATTTTGCTACTTGTTTATAACAATCCTCCTTTATATATTCCCCGTATTTTTTACAACATTCCTCTCTTGCAATTTTGTGACAATTAAAAAGCGGGTAATTAGAAACAACAATGGAATACCCATGCTCGTCTTTTATACACCATTCTTCAGATGCTTCCTTAGCTTTCTCACAAATAGTTGTGTCTTTTTTTCTTTCAGCTAGATATCTATAGCACATTTCTCGGATCATTCCTCCAGGAAGGCCACCAGAACCACCAAAGTCTAGTCTTATTTTTCCACAAATGGTCGGATCTCCCTTCTTAATAGCTAAAGTGTTATAACATGAGGCTCTTTCTTCTAAAGAAACTTTTTCGCATGAGAACTCCTGCTCCGTCTCTCTTGCGATATGTGTAATACATAAGTTTTTATTCCAATTGGCACGAATACCAATAAGTATATTACAAAAACTTATATTTTTCGTTGAATAAGCCGCCTTTAATATAAATCCACTAAATCCACCACCGACAAAAAGCAAAACAAAAGCAATCCCGCATATTATAAAAAGTAATTGATAATTATTTATTTTTTTCGCTAAAAATTTTTTAGTAAGAACGAAAGCAATAATTTCTATTACATAAAGAGCAACCGATAAAATAAAGGAGGAGGCAAAACAAAAAAATTCAGTTGTTGGATCCCCGTAGCATACAAGTGCAGAATAAATCCAGCCAGAAAAGAAAAAAACCAGGGGTGGAATAATAAGGATTAAAAATGATTTTTTATTCATATTATGAAATTATATCACAAAACAAAACCCCAAGAAAAACTCTCGGGCGGCGGGCTTGCCATCCGAAGCCTTGGCGAAGGATGGCTCCCCTAGCTGGACGCGCCCGTCCGTAGTTCTCTTGTCCATCGAAGTTTTAACGAAGGTGGAAGCGAAGGAGGGATATTAGAATCTATTTAGTAGAAATATTTACTATTTAAGAATTACATTTACTGCCACTTTACTAAAAATTCATGATATTCGTCTCCTCGAAAAGGACATTTTGTTTCTTCACAGGTTGCCTTACTTCTAACTATCATCTCAACTACACTAGAGAAATACCCAATAAGAGCTTGACAATGAAGTGGATGAAGACGGAAATTTTTAAGCCTTAGAATTGCATATCTTTTTTCTTTATTGAGTTCTATTGTTTTAAGATCACCAACCGTAAAATGTCTTTTCCACATTTTTGGAGTTGCTTTAGCCATTCTCTCGAGCGAAACGAAAAACTTCATAAAAACTCTGATAATTAGAGAAGAAATTTTAGCTTCAAACCTCCCCATTTCTCTAAACTTTTCTTCGTTGAAATTAAAAAGTCTCTTAATGACTAAAAGGGTAATAGCCATTAATCCTATTGGGTAAAGATCCCTTGACCTTATTTCTTGGTATTTTATTGGATAACCAAGTTTTGCCATCGTATCTTCTAATTTCTTTAATCCTTCTTTTCCTTTTTCTTTGAGAACGAATTCTAATGTAGTTTTGAGTGGCTCCTCTTTTACTTCTCCTTCAATTTTCATTAATTCGTTAAATTCTTCTTTTGAAATTATTTGCTCCATAATTTTTCTTTATTAAAATACTATATTTTTATTTTAGCAAAGGTTTCCCCAAAAAACAAAAACCCCGAGACTACAACCCACCCAAGGACGGGGCGTTTCGCTCTGCGAAAGCGCCTCGCGTCCCGACCACATCCTCCCGCCTTCGGCGGGCCCCTAAACTCTCGGGCGGACGGCGGAAATAAAAAAGAGGGTAGATTTTTTAATACCACCCTTTTTCATTTTTCAGCTGGGCTAATTGCCAAGCTTACCTCTTGTTCGACAATCTGCGTTTTGAAATTCCACATTATTCGCTTGTTGCCTTTTTTAAAGACCCAAAGGTCTTCTCCATAGACAAAGACATATTCCCAGCCTTGCTCTTCTAGCTCTTTCCTGCTGATTTTCTTGCCTTTGGTCTTATTTCCCTCCTTTTTTCTTTGTAATCTTATCTTACCATACTGTAAAAAAAAGATCAAGTCTAAAAATAAACCCCGAGAAAAACTCTCGCCACGTCAGGCGTGGCGAGGGACGGGCTGCGGGGTGCTTGTTTTAAACTCTTCCGTAAGCAAACGAGTGTTCTAATTTGCTCTCATTTTTTAGTCATTTTAAAAAGGTGGAATCTCCCTCCACTCAGGAAGCTGCATCCCAATGCCCAGGGTCCTGGCTAGACTACAACCATAATCATCACTATCAGTAACTGTTAAGATTATATTGTAATTTCCGAGGGAAGAATAGGAATGAGTTGGGTTTTGATCGGTTGAGCTTTGACCATCTCCAAAATTCCAGAACCAACTTTTTGAAGAATCATGAAATTGACTCAGATCCGTAAATTGAATTACCTCTTTAGCGGTTGGATCTTCTGGTAACCAGTCGAAATCGGGCTCAGGAAAGGGGTGAGTCGTCTGAAAAGGGGTTCCTGGTCGAAGAGTAGTTTCACCAGGAGGATTGGGAGGATAAATCCAATCAGAAGGCTTATTGTCCCTGTCCCAGACTTTTAGGCTCCAATAATATGTTTTACCCCAGGAAAGTCTTTCCCCTGATTTCTGGAAAACATATGATGAAGCACTACTGAATATCCTTCCCGTCTCTGCTGCTAAAGATCTAAAGTCAGGATCGTCATCGACCTCAATTTTAAAGGCTGACTGACTATCTCCGGGATCATAAAATTCCCAATTAACCCTGACTGGAGGATGATCTGGATAACCTATATAGGGAGGACAGTAATCTGTAGAGTTAGGAGGAGTGACGAATAAATTGTGAGCTGTGGGCGGGCTGGGCGGGCCAGATTTTTCAATAGTGATTGTAGCTGAATCAAAGTCAGAAGAAACAAATTCTTCAACAATTTCCATCAAAGAGCTTCCCGTCAAGTTGCCGGTGACATCGGTTGATGGTTTGCTGCCGGAATATTCAAAATCAATCTGAAAATTTATCTTGTCGCCAGCACCTAAAGTAAACTTTATGGGCAAGGAAGTACTAATCGAAAAATTCTCCACATTCTGTAATAATTTAATTTCAATGTCAACGGGAAAAGAACCAAAGTTCCAGATAGAGTTATTAAAGGTTGAAACAGTGTTCTGACCAGCTGGTAAATAAACATCTTCTAATTCAAGGTCAAGGCCAGGAGCAAAACTTCTTTTAACCTGATCTATTGGTTCATCTAAACCTGTCCGGGGATGATTCTTCCAAATGGTGGTAATATAAAGTTTATAAAGTTGATTAGAGGGGATTTGATCAATATCAGGTATTTTATAGAAAAAAGAATAAGCCCGACCATTGTCGTCACGAAAAATAGGATCACCGCGTCCATCACGGGGAACAGGGCGAACTCCTGGTTCTTGGTTTAAATCTTTAACCAAGAATTTATAATGCCTAACTGCTGTTGAAGCATCTTGATACCATTTATCTCCATCTTTAATAATCTGAATATCAATATCGTAATCATCTCCGTCAACAGTTTCATTGTATCGAGTATTAGGATTCCGTAAATTAAAATAGGCATTATAGGCTGGACTGGCGCCTAATTCTGTACTCGTGGTAGAAAAAGCACCCGGATCTTGAACCCCGAGATATTTACCAGTACCATACCCTATTGTTACTAAGACATCGCTATAAGATAAATTCTCTAGTATTTGGCTGCAACTTGAATCAAGGCAAAGACTATAACGATAACTGGCATCAAGTAGGCTTAAGTTAACATTTCTTGTATCAGGAGAATCAATCTCATTAATAGTAGCGGTTTTGTCTTGTCTTAAAGTTTGGTAAGGATTAAGAGTAATAATTTCTGAATCGAAATCATGACGAAAGACAGCTTCGCGGTAACGGGCATGCCAAGTTCCAGCCAGATGAGAGTAAAAATCGGCGTCTTCTAATTTTAAATAAACAGTATTTGAAGAAAAATTCCGATAGGTACAAGTATTGCTGTAAGTGCCGTTGTATACTATTTTCTGGCTAGTATATTCACAACTAATTCCCGGAGGGGAAAAATCCGGACCATCGGCATAAATAATCGCTTTATAGTAATAATCTTCATTAGGCATCATATTACTATCAGACCAACCTAATCTGATCGGTTTCCAGAGATAACCTTCTGGTAAGTCTTGAATTATGCCTTTGGAGATTTCATATTTTGTCTCGTTTGGAAATAAATAACCAAGGCGTTGGATGGACCTGCCACGAATAACCCAATTAGTAAAAGAAGCTGCTCTTCCCCATCGCCCCTCGTAACCAAGAGTGGCTCTAAGTGCTTCGATTGGGTCATCTCCAGTATTTTTGACAGTATAACGAGCATAAAGTTCAGAGTGAGCAGTGGTATCAACCTTGGCAATCTTATCCCCTTCATAGTTGAATCTACTGGGTAGACTGCCACCATACCATTTGGTTGGAGCACCAGGAGCAACTTTATAAACCTTTCCGCCATAGGTTGGACCGTTGGTATCTTCAATCCAAGCGATTACTCCCTTGCCAGTTGCTGGGTCATAATTACCGAACTCAGGATCATCAATTGAATATTCAATAAGTGTCATATAAGCCTCCTGCTTAGCTGAAACTCCACGAGCAACTAAAAGAAAAAAGAATATCAAAAGAAATAAAATTAAAAGATTAAACTTTTTCATCATTTATTTTAAAATAGTGATTTCTTCTGCCTTAAATTCTTGCTTTCCCTTAATATTTTCTGAAGAAAGAACATAAAGTAAGTCCCCTACCTTAATGTCTTCAAATTTAGCTTCCAAAATGTCTTCAAATTCACCTTCCAAAGGATAACCCCATTGGGGCTCTTCAGGAAGATTAATTTTTGTATTTTCATCAACAGTAATCTTTAAAATCTCAGTCTCGGTTTCTCCAGTTTTCGGATCGATTTTCCCTTCTAAAACATTTGCTTTGAGGTGAATTATATTGCCCTCTATTTCCACTACCTCGCCAGCTCTCATAAAAATTTCTTCTGGAATTTTAACTAGTCTCTCGATTTGGCTCTTTTCTTTTTCAACGCCTAAAAAATATCCAATTCCTCCACTAATTGCTAACCCAAAACAGAAGAAAATAATTATTAGAAAGATTTTTTTTGTTTCCATAAATTTTAGAGTTAAAAATCGAGGTCTTCGACCTTTTATTCTATTATACCTTAATTGCCCGCAAAACGAAAACCCCAAGACTACAACCCACCCACCACATCCTCCCGCCTTCGGCGGGCCCCTAAACTCTCGGGGGGTCCCGCAAGATGACTGCGTCATCGCGGGACTCACTCAAAACGGCTTGCCACGAGATGGCGAAGCCATTTTTCGTGGCTCCCCCCCAACTGCACGTCATTCAAACCTGTTTAACAAAATAAAAGCTATTTCAATTATTTATTTTGAAGAAGCATCAATACACTGTTCTCCATCAAAGCATTTGCCCTCGCCACAGTCACAAACTTTAACTTGATGACTATTATCTGGTGAACAACCACAAGGACCAACAAGACAGAGGTTTGGATAATCACTAGTTGCTTTACAGCATAGAGAAGTTGTTATCTCACCTCCAGAATTAACACATGCCTCTCCTGCTCTATCTTTTACTTTTCCAGCCTCTTCATCAAAACATTCAATAACCATATCTACTGGGAAATTATAAGGTTCAATAGCTGAACAAAGAATCGCCCCTTGACCATCATGTACTAACTCCCAATCACCATCTACTTTTGCTGCTAAAAACATGCCTGAATTTTCAGGGCCACCTGGTTGAAATACAACTCCACCCCTGAGATGACCTTCTGTCTCTTGATTAATATTTATGGTTATTTCTGCCATTTTCTTATTGTACTTTTCAGCAAAAAGTTTTTGTATTAATTCCTCTTTAGAAACTAAAGGGTCAATTGAACTATCTCCCTTTCCACATTTTACTTCTACATCTTTCTTATCAGTTTCTAGTGGAATCCACTGGCCGGTTGCTTCTTTGTATCCACTAACGCCCCCTGCAACAGTACAGACAATATGATCTTTTTTATATCCTGTTAATCCTGAAATAGTGCCTGAAGCTATATTGTAAAGGTCTACACTAAAACCTCTATCTATGAAAAAAGGTCCAACACTATCATACTGCTCACTTGATATGCTCTCAGCCTCAAATCCTTTTCCCTCTACAGTCACTTCTTCTATCTCTTCATATTTTTTAACATTCCATTTAATTTCAATTGCTTGTATCTCTGAAAAAATTATCCCAGTCTCTTGCTTGAGGTCCTCCAGAAGATTTAAAATCTCATCTTCGGGTGGTAAGGGTGCTGGCGGGAGACCTAAATTCTGATAAAGCCAATAGCCTGTTCCCACAACAATTATTATTGCAATAACGATTGTAATTATTGTCTTGGGCATATAATTTTATTATTAAACTTACATTCCGACCTTTCGTTTCTATTCTACCAAAAAACCGCCTTCTTGGCAATTAGAGACGGTGGGTCTACCCGAGAAAAACTCTTGGGCAGCGGCTCCGGCGGTAGGACTCGAACCCCTCTCGGTCGCCCTAGCGCTATAGGCGTCTCGGTCTCCAGAACGAGCTCACTGGCTCCGAGGGTGGGACGTAATCAGAACTTGGTTTTGGGAGAGATTTCCTTGTTTAGAATCGATAAAATTGCCAATTTTAAGTTCTGTAAAATAAAAACAGCCTCAATATTAAATCAGGGCTGTTTTTAATTATTTTTCTAGGATACTACTCTCCTACTCTCCCGGTACGGTTTTATCGAAAAATAGTACGCCGCCACCACCTGTCCCACCGGCCACCATATAGTTTCCATCTGAAGAAATACAAGCGTGTCCCATACTCATAGGGGTAGGAATGGGAAAATCCTCGTGGGACATTAGCAAAGTTGAATATTCCCACAAAGGAACACTGCTGTCTCTCTGAAAAAAATAACAACCAAACTCACCTACTGCCGCTATATGCTTACCATCAGCAGAAATAGCAACGGAACTAACGGTAGCTCCAGTGTTAGAATCAGAGGCATAACTCCAGAGAGGAACACTACTGTCTTTCTTGAACAAATAAACGGTGCTGCTGTTAGCCTCATCTCCGTATCTGAAAGCAGATACTGCTAAATATTTGCCATCTGAAGATAGGGATACAGAACAGTAATCACATTCTAATGGATAAGTCCAAAGCGGCGTGCCAGAATCTTTGCTAAAAAAGTACAACTTATTTGAGCTTCCTGCTGCTACATAATTACCGTCTGAAGATATGGAAATGGAATAGAGGTCAAAATTTTTCGCTCCACCCGTTTTATAGCTCCATAAAGGCGCAGCAATTAGACCAACGGGTCTCTGACCTATGATTTCGGCATCTCTTTCGAACAAATATATCCTTTGCTGATCCGCCAAACTCGGACAAACTGCTGCCACATAATTGCCATCTGAGGATATTGATGTCTCGACTCGAGACAGGTTAAAATCAGCAAGTTCACGGCTCCATAATATCTGGCCATCTTTTGAAACCAAAAAAAGCTCACCATAATTCTCCATACCTACTGCTATGTAATCTCCATCAGCCGAAATGGAAACAGAACGAAGGGGAACCCACTCATCTTCCTCGAGGTCAAAAGGACGAAGGCCCTTAATCCATAAAGGAGTAGGATTATCTTTCTGAAAGAAGTAAAGCTTGCCATCGGTAACAGCAAAAGTGCCCACTGCGATATAATTGCCATCCGGAGAAATGGAGACTGATTGGACTTCAAGGTCATCAACTTGATAATTCCACAGAGGGATAGAACTGTCTTTTTCGAAGAAAAGAACATTGTCTGGCCCATAGGCGTCGGAAGCTCCAGCTACTATATAATTTCCATCTAAAGACATTGAGATACCACCCTCATTCAGGCCCCCATAGGCAATCCAATCCTCTGTAAAATACCACCACAACGGCTCTTTTTCAGTCTTTTTCTCAGCCTCTTCTTCAACTTTTCCGTTCGATGGAACCGCGCCTTCTTCTTCTACTTTTTTCTCCCCACATCCAGCACCTACCAAAACTAAGACAACTAAAAGTAAAAACAGAACAAAAAATTTTAACTTGTTTTTCATATTAATTAAATCTAATTAATAAAATTCGACCTTGTTGCTTTTAAAAAAATGGTATTTCCATTATCTGGACACCGGCTGGTAATTCAAATATGCTATTAGAGATATCACCAAAATCTATATTCTTTATCTCTACCACAGTTGTGCCTTTAGCTGTAGTCCCTTCTGTCCTAATAGGAATTCCGTACCTTGTCCATATCCACATTTTTACCTCTTCTGTCTCAGTACTGTATTCAACAACCAGACAGGTTTTCCCATCCAGGACTTCAGTGCCAACAGTCACCGGATTATAATCCATCACCGACTCAGATTGTTCGGTCGGAGATTCTCCAGCCGTTCCCCTGGCTTTACTCCAATCCATTTTCATAGCTATATTCTGAGCTGGAACATAGAGATACGCCAACTGCTCTCCCGCATCTAGTAGGTAGACTCCAGTATATCCTTCAAAAGTTCCCTCTACTCTCATATTTGTTCCTTTATACCATACCTTTGTTGTTATTGCTGCTTGGTCAGGAGCAGTTACTACCACATCATACTTAAGGGAGACAACATCTTTCGCCTTGTCCAAAATATCAGTTAATGATTCAGCCTCTTCTTCAACTTTTCCGTTCGATGGAACCGCGCCTTCTTCTTCTACTTTTTTCTCCCCACATCCAGCACCTACCAAAACTAAGACAACTAAAAGTAAAAACAGAACAAAAAATGCTATTTTGCGCATAATGTTTTTATTAGATTAATTAACAGATTCGACCTTTTTTGTAAAATCGACCTTCTATTACTATTATAACAAAAAGTATAATCAAAGATAACCATTGGGTTGTGAATAAACCAAAATAGCGAGGATCAGATAAAGAAGTGCCTGCGGAGCGGGTAAAATCTAAGAAAAATCGGGAAAGAGAATATAAAAACAAAAAAGCGAAAAATAATTGACCAGGCTTTTGCAGACGGGGCTTCAAATATTTAAGAATAAAGAACAAAATTAGAGCGCTGATTATCAAGTATTCAGCTACCGGATGCCGAATTGCGCCATCCGGCCAAATGATCCCCCAGGGCAAAGAAGTTTCAGCTCCCTGATGGTCATTAATTAAAGCACAACCTATTCTGCCTATGGCAATAGAAATAGGAGCAACCAAAACTGCCATATCTGCGATCGGAAAAAACAAATGAAGATTTTTGCTTAATTTCAAATACAAAAATCCAGCAATTAAAACTCCGAATACTCCTCCAAGCAAACTCAACCCCCCTTGACCCAACAACATACTTCCTGCGGCTCCACCCAGAAACACCCAAATAAATAAATTGTGAATGATCTTAGTATCAATTCCTTTTTTGGGGGCCTGTCTCAACACAAAAAGATAAGCCATTAAAGTCCCAATAGCCACAAAAATTCCCCAAACCTGAAGCGTTATCGGCCCTATCGCGATTTCGCTAAACGAAAAATAAGGCATATGATTCCCCCAATAATCATTAAATCAGCGATATTAAAAATAGAAATAGGCAGAAAGAAAACTTTAATCCAGTCAATCACATAGCCAAAATAAATTCTGTCAAAAAGATTGCTCAAGCCACCCAAAATAATCAAAGAAAACCCGGTTATTAAAAGAAAATCCTTTTTCTGCCAACTCCTGAAAAACAAAAAAAGAAGCAGTAATGTTACTGCTCCGATTAAAAAATAAAGTAAACTCGAATTTAGAGGAATAAAATACAATTTTGGATTTTTAAACAATAGCTCTGAATCCAAAGCTAACCATTTGGTCAATCTATCCAGAATTATTAAACCCAAAGCAAGAAATACTAAAAATCTTGCTCTATTTAGGTATTTCATCTTCAGGCATTTACTCGCCTTCAGGCGGTTTCTCTTCTAGTAATTGTTTACAAGCTGGTTCCTGAGGATTTTGAGTGCAATATTGTTTGCATTCCTCAGGACTAGTGCATTTCCCTTCTAATTCTGGAGGTATTACCATTTCTGGAGGCTTTCCTTCTGGAGGTTTATATTCGCCTTCAGGCGGTTTCTCTTCTAGTAATTGTTTACAAGCTGGTTCCTGAGGATTTTGAGTGCAATATTGTTTGCATTCCTCAGGGCTAGTGCATTTCCCTTCTAATTCTGGAGGTATTACCATTTCTGGAGGCTTTCCTTCTGGAGGCATGCCCTCTGGAGGTAGTCCCATCTCACCTTCTGAAGGCTTTGGCATATATTTTTCAAAACAATTCTTTATTTTCTCACCAACCTCAGGACTAGGCATAAAGGTACCAGTTTGAATTTTCTCCAAAACTTCTTCTCCTACGGTTGACTTTATACATTCTAAAACTTCTGGTGGCGCTTGCTTTAATCCCTCCTGTAATTGCTGTATGCCTTCTTTCGTTTTCTGAATTTCTTCCTCAGGAATTAAATCGTGCTCCTTGGCAAAATTAAAACAAACTTCTTGATTAGCCGGGTTGTTGCAAAAAGCCTCACATTCTTCTTTACTCTGACAACCACCTGGTCCTTGGCCACCGGTTTTTAAAAACATTTCTTTCTCCTCTGGCGTCATTAATCCAGCTTTAGAGGCAAAATCAGCACATTCTTGAAAATGAATCTTTTGAGCACAGTAAGCCTCGCATTCCTCTTTAGTCTGACAGCCGCCGGGACTTTCTCCTTTTGCCATTAAAGACACTGTTTTCTTTCCCCGGCTGCACTCTGCTGAAGATAGTATTCCTATCTTACAAGCATAGGAGAAGCATTCTCCCATATGATCCGGCTGTGAGCAGTAGGCATCACACTTTTTTTTGGTTCTACAGTCTCCCGGAAAAGGAATTCCAGCCAGCATAGCCTTTCTTACCAGCCTCGCTTCTGCTGCTTCGAATGGAGGTATAAGTCCGGCTTTCTCAGCAAAATCTATACATTCTTCTATTTTGGTCGGCTCTTCGCAATAAGCCTCACATTGAGTCGGGTTTGAGCATCCGCCGGGCGGCACTGCCCCCTCAGCCAAGGCTTTCATCATTTTTTTAGCTTCTGCTAATTCTTCCGGCGACAATAAGTTGTGGGCTTCAGCAAAAGATACGCACTCTTCAATGTTTTCCCAATTATCACAATAAGCCTTACATTCTTCTTCATTCTGACAATTTCCCAATTCTTTGACCGGAAAACTAATTTGAGCAAAAACAAAAACTCCTGCTAATAGTCCGAGAATAAAAATAACTAATAAAAATGTTTTTTGCATAAATTACTCAAAGGGATTGATTCTCAATCCTTCAAAAGGATTAATTTTCTTAAAAGGATTGGTCTGGGGAATTTTTTCTGCCGGGTTCTGAACCATTTCATAAATTTTTTCACCAAAAGTTTTTGCCTCTTCTTTTTCTGGGGGGCCCTTTTTTAAAAAATAAAAAGCGCCTCCAACCACCAAGGCCAAAATCACAACAATCAATAATATTTTTTTATTAACCGTCATCATATTTATTATATCGAATATTTCCCGGAAGTCCAAGCTTAGTTATTCACACCCCTTCGGCAATTTTAAAATAATTAAAATTTTAGTTTTCATTTAAGGTAGTAAGTCAGCAATTATTGCGCTAGAAATCCCAGTGCTAAAGGGCCCACAATCAGAAGCAAAATACACTCTCCACCCTTCTTCTATTTCGACCACACAAGGATCGGCGGTACCTACCTCCCTTCCTTCTTCATCAATGTATTTTCCAAAAAGAAAAGTTATGTTTGAAAAACTTAGGCCATCGGCTGAATCGGCGCTGTAAATCCCCTCCATCCCCTCTTCATCCATTTCTTGGCTTCCTGCCAAAAAATAAAGCCGGAAACTACCATCAGAAAGTTTTACTATATCTGAAGTACCAATCATATTAGCAAACATGCCATAAAATAATGGTTTTGTACCATCTATTCTGATTCCTGGTTCTATTCCCCAGCTCAATCCGTCAGATGATATTGCGCTTTTTATTCGACACACGGGCGGAGTAGGAGGAGCAGGTTCATCACAATCCTGCAAATACATTCTATATCTCCCATCATCTAGCCTAATTACAGTAGGACCCACAAGATCAGTTACTAGCCGAAGACCCTCGACTTGAAAATTGAGTCCATCATTAGAAATAGCGGACTGTATGCCACCTGAATTATAATACATTCGAAAGCGACCATCCGGCAACTCAATTACTGAAGGCATAGCATAGTTGAATCCTTCAGGTAGGCGAGTTCCTGGCTCAGAAGTCCAATTTAGTCCATCCGAGGAAATAGCACTAACGATATTTATGTTTTCAGGATAGGTTCGTGGGTCTAAACCGTAATACATCCTATATCTACCATCAGGTAATTTTACAACTTCCGCATCGCAGTAACCACCAGGGATCACCACTCCCTCTATTGTCCAGACAGAAGGGAGTTTTTCTTTTTCTACTTCTACAACTTCAACGCATTTATTTTCTTTACACTCGTAACCTGAAGGACAACTCTTACTCTTATATTGCTCATCAAAACAACACCCAAAAGGACACTCTAATTTTTCTTTAGACACTTCTTCTTCAAAAGCTACCTCTTCTTCCTCCTCTTCTTCAGGTAAAACCGCCTGCTCTTCCACTTGCTCTTCCGGAGCTTCTTTTTCCTCCTCGATTTTTTCTTTTTCAGCTTCGGGGAGGGAAATATTTTTCCAAACAAAAAACCCTCCTATACCGAAACCAATTAAAATTATTAAAGCAATTAAGATTTTAGTTTTCATCACTTCCATTCTACTAAAAAACCGCCGAAATGGCGATTAATTATGGTAACTCAGCCCCGAACATGGTTCGATATCCTAGCGGGGTATGGGGATATTTTTTCTCGAACCTTTCAAAAATATGAGGCCTTTCGGTCTCCCGAAAGGTCTCACTAGCCTGCTCCGGGGGCAGGACTCGAACCCCTCTCGGTCGCCCTGTCAGGATAGGCGTCTCGATCTCTTAAATTTATTTTTATGTAGTGATAACGAAACAGAAATAATTCGTCATTTTATAAATATATAGGATTGCCTTTTTCATCTATTAGATCGTAAAAGGCCCTGCAATGGTCGAAATTATCCTTTATCCACCTTTTTAAGTCATCGGAAACTGGCTCACTATTCCAAATAGTAAGTGTGTGATTTAGTTTTTGAAGAAGCATTTGTAATTCCGAATAAGAAGATCTGGTGTAGCATGCTCTGATTGGAAAGGTAATTAGATAATCAAAATCTTTAACAATTTCAAACATTTCATGAATCATATGTTTTGTATATTTTGCGTTTGGCAAATATCCGGTTGTCCAACCAATAGAAAGGATTCCTTTCGGATAATATTTTTTGCAAAGCTCAATAAATTCAATTGGTTCAAATTTAGGAATTCGCCCACCAGGACCTTGCAAAATATCTGCATTGAGAAAAATGGGATTTTCTAAACCTAGTTTCTGTAATTTTTTAAGGCAATATGAAATAGCTAATGGGTCTTTAAAATCTAGTTTTGCTCCTTTCTTTGAAGTGGCTATTTTTTCGATCCAAATATCGAAAGTTATATCAGCTTTCTGATTCGGATCATGCGCCATTACAATATTTTCTCCTCTTGAAGAAATATCTCCTTCGATCATCATGGTCTTTGGAGATTTACAATATTGTTCTAATCTTTCGAGATTATTTACCGCATGCGCCCACCTTATATCCCAAGGACTCTTAACTCCAAAAAAAGAAATTGGGAGAGAAACTTTCTTTTTCATATTTTTATAGTTCTCAATTATATTATTGATAATTCTCTTGCTTCTCGCTGATTAAATAAGGTAATCTTGTCATATCCAGCACTTTTTAGTTTTTTAATCCCTTTCTCTAACTCTAAGCCTAGGTTAGAAGGAGAATGGGCATCCGAGCCAATAGTTACCATTTTTACTCCAAAATCTTTACAAATCTTAAGGAATTCTATACTTGGGTAGGAATCGTGAACAGGATGAATATAACCATATGTATTTAGCTCTATCCCGACTTTGTTTTTTACTAACGCCTTAACCACCTCTTCCACTTGGTCCCTATATCTCTTGAAAGGAATATCGGCATACTGAACCGCATATTTTCTAATAATATCAGGATGAGCCATTACATCAAACAAACGACTTTCTATGGCTCTTTTTAATTTTAAAAAGTATTGTCTATATGTCTGGAAAATATCTCTTCCTTTAAAAAATTCATGGGCGCCATTTGGGTCTCCTATAACATATCCTTCTATGAAATGAGCTGAGCCCAGAATAAAATCAAAAGGATAACTATTTATTATCTTCTCAATTTCTTTTTCGTAATCCTCAAAATAATCAATCTCCATTCCAAACTTTATTTGAATATCAAATTGTTTTCTGGCTTTTCCTATCTTTTGGTAATATTCTGATATTTCATCTAACTTAATAGATATGTTGGGTATTTCTGATTTTTCAAATCCAGGTATGCTTTCAAATTTTGGAAGAATTAAATGGTTGGTGAAAGCAATCTCTTTCAATCCCAATTCTTGGGCTCTTTTACAATAATCATCTACGGTGCCAGTAGCATCTCGAGTGCAATTTGTATGAACGTGATAATCTACTAAATACATTTTTCTCTATTTTATCAAAAAATCGTCGCGATGACGATTTTTTCTTTGTTCGGAAAAGTTCGATTTCCTAGCGGGGTAGGACGATATTGTCTCGAACTTTTTCTGAAAATAAGATGGGGCTCGGTCACTCGAACCGAGCACTAGCCTGCTCCCCCTATTGGACGCGTTCAGAACTATTGATTGGAGAGAAATTAAAAAGAATCTTAGAAAATTAGAGCCTATTTTGGTAGGAATTTAAATAAAAAAGAGACGCATTTGAACACGCCTCTTTATAGTGCCCTGAAGGTTTCTTTCAATTGTCTGAGCTTAATCTCACAATCTTTGACAGAGTATCCTGGAGGATTCATCCCGCACGGTGGAGTTAACAAATCTCCTTCTTGAAAATCTATCACATCACTCCTTTCATCTATGCCCCACGCAATTCTTTTGTCACTACGATATCCGCTAGATTGAATGAAACGACGACCATATTTAGAGGCATCAAAACTTATAATCTTAATGATATCCAAGGCGAACAATTGATTCCAGTCCATATTCCCGCAAGTATGAATGCCGAGTGTGACATTATGTAGGCCTGGTTTTGCCTCAAGAGCTGTGAACAATCTCTTCCATAATTTTCTGTAATCCACGCTCAATAGCCCCCGTTTTCTCAAAGCAGATTCACTTAGCCTGAATCTACTCTTGTCAAAGCTGACCATCTCTAACACTGGCTCATCTAAGAAAAGTATAATTTCTTCTGCGTGCAGACCCTTTGTAATGCCAAGAAGATGGGTATGGGCTCTTTGGATAGCTTCTTTCTCATCGTATCCATTGTAAACTAATGTTGCGGGACCAACGCACTGGATTTTTACTATCGTAAAGTCGTGTTTCGTAAATTCCTTCAAACAACTTAATTTGCCTGGTTTTTTGATGTAATCTAACATAGCATCTCCTAATGCTGGAAGCTCTGGCAAAAATGGAATAATATCGCTTTCTACGCTGTATTTAACAGCTTCTTTTATATCCTTGTGGGGCAAGGAACCAATTAGGGTAATAGGAAACATTCTATTCGTCACCTTTCTACAAGTTGTTAATGCGCTACTTCTAAAATTATATCATTTCATTCAAAAAGTCAAGCCCCGAGAAAAACTCTCGGGGCGGGCGGCTCCCCAGGTCGGTCTGGAACCCAGATTTAAAGGGGAAATTAGGCGATTTTGAGAGTTCCAAATAACGCCCCTCGGTCGGGGCGTTTTTTCGAAAAATGAGACGAAGGAAAGAGTATAAAGAAATAAATTACAAATCTTCTTCAGTAATTACTTTTATTCCATTTTTTTTCAATAAAGCAACTGTCACTCCATCCCCCTCAATCAATCTATCGGAAAAAGTCCCGTCATAAATTTTCCCGCATCCGCAAGATGGACTTTTTTGTTTAAGGATTGCTTCTTTTATATTAAGTAGTCTCGCCAAGTGTAAAACTTGTTCTGCTCCTCTTGTAAAATTCTCGGTGACATCCTTTCCGGATTTCGTTACAACCTTATCTCCTTTCTGTTCTGAGGGCTCTCTTGGAGTTGGTAAACCACCCAATTGCTCTGGACAAATAGGAATTAAGGTTTCTTTCTTTGATAATTCAATAACTTTATCGTTTGGCTTACTCTTGCTATCATATCGACACTCTATCCCTAATAAACAAGCACTACATAGTTTCATATCTTTTATTCTACCAAAAAACCGCCTCTGAGGCGATTTTTGCATGTGGCCACTCGGTCGCCCTGACGCCTAGGGCCCCTCGGTCTCATGCTCCCCTAGTTGGTCTCGAACCTACGGTTTAAGGGGAAAATTAGGGCTTTTTGAGGGTGTCCCACAATGCGTCTCGGTCGGGGTGTTTTAAAGCTAAAATGAGACAAATGAGACACTACTTTAGGGTATTTTTAGTGTCTCGTTTTGAATGATTTTCTCACTATACTTTGCTTGGGACCAACCAATTTTTAGTGGGGCTAAATGCTAGACGATAGGTGGGTTAAGAATCAAAATATGCGCTTGGTCTCGTATTTAATATTTTTGCAATGTTTTATTTTCTTTAAAAAACTACTCCATTCATCTTTTGTTATTTCTTTTTTCAAAATATGTTTTATATCCATTAAAGGACTATTATTATATGAAAATAAATCATTTTCTAAATCATGAATTTCTTTGCATAATTGAAATTTATCGGGCCCCATTAAATTTTTTACTTTTCGCTTTAATTTAAAATATTCTTTGTTAAGTTCCAGATATTTTTTATTTAGTTTATCTATTTTAGCAACAATACCTTTTTCCTGGTCGGTTCTTTTGTATTTGTGTAAAAATAACCCTAAATAAACTAACTTCTCTATTACCCTGGGATGATTATATCCATATCCAAGGTCCACCTTCTCAAAATGTTGTTCTATTAACCTAATATATAAATCTATCAAATGCTCTACGTCAAAAATCTTATTCTTAAAATTATAACTAATCTCTCTTAATAAAATTTCTAAAACTTGCTCAAGATTAAATAAGAAACTACTTTTTATTTTATCTGTTTTTTGAAAATACCAACTCAGCGTATGAAACTGGGTTTTGTATATTTTTTCCAAATCTGTATCGCTAAATTTACTTCTAATTCCATAAATAATCCTTAAATTATTATCTACCGATTGAATAATTGATAACCCAATTTGTTTATTTTCCAACCCTATATCCCTTGCAAAATCAAGAAGGAAATCACTCCATCTTTTTAATAATTGTATAAATTTATCTAAATTTTCTTTCTTTTCTTTTTTCTCCTTTATTTTAAT
Organism: Patescibacteria group bacterium; assembly: GCA_020148145.1. Lineage (NCBI taxonomy): Bacteria > Patescibacteria group bacterium. Next base: position 204,387 of record JAHCRE010000016.1, read on the forward strand.
GAGCCAATTTATAATATTTACTTGCCACGTATGAAAATTAATGAATAAATCACTAATTGACAAACTAAGTCTGCTTGTCATAGATAATAATAAAATTTTTTTCTTTAATTCTTTAAACAAATTTTCCCAAAAAATATCATTGTGTTCATACCTATTCCAAGCAATCCGGATCTGATTGAGGTAAATATTTATGAGTTCTTTTAAAAATGTTTCTTTATTGTCTGCAAGACAAAATATAGAAATTTTATTTATCACTTGATTTATTTGACTATATATAAAATAATTGTCGGTTTTCTGTAATATAAAATTTGATACATTAGATACAGATTTGATAGATTCCCAAACCCAGTCGTTCTCTTTTGACTCCAATAACTTTTCAATAAATCCTATATAATATGCTGATATTAAATTTAATAATGGATTTTCTTTATAAGCGCCTAAATTTTTATCGGCATATTTTATATTTAATGAATAACTTAAAATGCTTTCGTAAGCTTCTAGTAAAAAATAAATGTTTTCTTTTCTTTTTTCCTGAATAATCCTATTGCCCATTGATTGCAAGTATTCAAGTATTTTGGCTGTAAATCCCTCGTCATCAAAAGAATAAGTTCCCCAAAAAGATGCGGGCATTCTAATAAAATATCCGTTTCTCAAGTTTAAATGCTTTAAATATATGTCGTGAATGTATTTTACAGTTAAATTAAAAGAATTTATCTCATTTTTTGCTAATAATCTTAGGCCTATCTCAAATAGATATTTGACGTTTTCTAATGTAATTAAATGCCAATTACGATTTATTTTATATTGCACATCTAAAGAAAAATCTTTATTTTCTTTTTTGTATTCAAAAATTTTATTTTGAATATACGCATGTTTTTTTAATTCTTTATTTATTCTTTCTAATTGCTTTATGGCGTCTGTTTTAATTTTTGTTAAAGTTGTTTCTGGATTTATTCTTTTTCTTAATTCTTTATAGAGACTATAAATAAAGTAAAACGCGACAAATAAAGTAATGACCAATATTTCTAATACATATTTTTTAAGCAAAATAGGTGTAAAAAAAGACACTATCGTCAAAAACACCAACGACCAAAAGAATATTTTTTCCTTAGGGTCCTTAATGAATTTATTTAAATACTGAGTAGAAAATAAATCAGCCGTGCTCTGTAAAATAAAGGTTGAAAAAGAAAATATAATAGCAATTGACGCTCCAATAATTCCGGCAGTAGCAAATGCAAAACTATATAAATTACCCTCTGAGATAGTTAAATTTAAGTAAATTAAAATCTTGTGTAAAAAAAATACGAAAACACCAAAAAATATAAAATAAAAAAAGATAGAGTCAATAAATTTTTTTATTTTCTCTCCCAAAAAATGCCATTTATTATTAAGATATTGTTTAGATTTGTAGAAATATAAAAATCCTCTCTGTTTTAAATTAAATTCTTCTTTCTTTGATTGTTTTTTCGCCATGTTAATTTCAATTTATTAATTTAACTAAATCTTTTTCTTCTTTGATTTATATCTTTGAGGGCTTATTCTCCTATCGACTTTGAGGAGTAAATCAAAAAATCCAAAAATAACTGTTAAGCCTCCAATTATGGCTAAAATATCTTTTATTGAAAATTTTTCTATTAATGGAAAGCTCATATTCCCGTGATACAGTTCGGATTCGAACAAATTATTTTAATTTTTCCATCCTTAACTAAAATTGCTCCGAGATTATCAAGATCAATAACCGTACTACAATTTAAACACCGGTAGTCGCCATCTTTAAGTTGTTCTAAAACTCCCAGAGAACTTAATAGTTTTAATAAGTCACTCTCATGAACTGCCTTTACCTTCGTTTTCTTAAATTTATAGGGAAATGCCCTTATATAAGCTGTAAGTTTATGCCAAAACATTTAATTAGTCTTTTTATGGATAAGATTTATCTACTTTCAAAATAACCTCTTTTTTGAGAAAGTTCAAGATAAAAAACAAAAAACGCTTTTCCCTTAGTGGACGAAAGCGATTTTTTTGTTCGTGAAAGTTCGATGTCCAGTCAGGGTACGGCGATTGTTTCTCGAATTTTTTCCAAAATTAAGTGGGAATCGGTCTCTCGAACCGAGCTCAAGCTGGCTCCGGCGGCAGGACTCGAACCCAAACAACAAAAATCTTAGAAGCCGAGGAATTCCCTGATTTTTTTGATGGAAATGGCTGAAACTTTTCCCTCTCTGTCAATTTGATTTAATCCAACTACCTGACCTTCAATATTGAATAATGGACTTCCTTCAAGAATCTTTTTTTCAGAAATATTAGTTCGAACGGAATTTTCATCAAAGGTTTTAATAATACCCTCGTTTACTATTTTTTTTGGGATTCCTTGTTCAAAGATTACACCTAACAAAAAAATTCTCTCTCCTAACTTTATTTTTTCTAAATCGGCAAAGCCCACAGTGGGTAAATTAGTTTTCTCAATTTTTACTAAAGCTAAATTCTCCTTTAAGTCTCTTTTTAAAACTTGAAAATGGACTATTTCTCCATCAACAAAAAAACTAAAAGTAGAACTACTGGGAACTAAATTAGCTAAAGTAACCAAGAGACCATCAGAAGTAACAATTAGGCCAGAGCCTTCTAAAATTTCTCCTGCCTTTGTCTTTGTTTTTACTCCGGCCACCACCTTTTCTACTTTTTCAATAGCATTAATTAAGGCAACATTTTCCTGAATTATGATTTCTTTTCTTTCGGTGACATAAACTGGTGATTGCTCAAGTCGATATTGATAAAAAAGTGGCCTTTCGATAAAATAAGGCCATAAAATTTGATCAGCAAAGATTCCTCCGACTGTTCCAATTATAAAAATGGCTAATATTTTAAGAATATTTTTGACCATTATCACACCTGAGCTTTTTCTAATTTTCTTTGTTTTGAGATTTTAACTAAGTCACTAGGTGTTCTAAAAACAATCTTTTCCTCCTCTACGTCAACAATAACTTTCTCTCCTTTTTTAACTAAACCTGAGACAATTTTTAAAGAAAGGGGATCTAAAATTAATCTCTGAATGACTCTTTTTAAAGGTCTGGCTCCCAAATTTGGGTCAAAACCTTTTTTGGCTAAAAATTCTTTAGCTGAATTTTCAAATTTAATTTTGATTTTTTTATTTTCTAATCTTTTTCTAACTTTTTCTAACTCTAACTCAACAATTTTTTTAATTTCCGATTTACCAAGATAATTAAAGATAATAATTTCATCAACCCTATTTAAAAATTCTGGCCTAAAATTATCCTTTAGGGCTTCCATTACTTTTTCCTTTAAAGAAAGTTTTGCCTCTTCCTCTTTTTCTCCCAAAAATCCAAGAGATCCCATCTTAGCAATGTGTTCAGATCCAATATTTGAAGTCATAATCAAAATTGCATTTTTAAAAGAGGCTATCCTACCCTTGGCATCAGTTAACCTACCATCCTCGAAAATCTGAAGTAAAATATTAAAAACTTCGGGATGGGCTTTTTCAATCTCATCGAGTAAGATTACGCTATAAGGTCTTCTTCGAATTTTTTCAGTTAGTTGCCCTCCCTCTTCATAACCAATATAGCCGGGAGGCGATCCAATCATTTTAGAAACTGTATGCTTTTCCATATATTCTGACATATCTAATCTAACCAAGGCATTTTCATCATTGAATAAAAATTCAGCTAAAGCCCTAGCTGTCTCAGTTTTTCCTACTCCGGTTGGCCCCAAAAACATGAATGAACCCAGAGGCCTTTTTTCTTCAGAGATACCAACTCTTGATCTTCGAATAGCATTGGAAATTGCTGAAATTGCTTCTCTCTGGCCTATAACTCTTTTTGAAAGAATCTCTTCCATTTTTTTCAATTTTTTAACTTCCTCTTCTAAAAGCCGGGTTATTGGAATTCCTGTCCAACGGGAGACAACCTGAGCAACATCTTCTTCTAATACTTCTTCTTTTAGAATTGGCCGAGTTTTTTGGAATCTGGCTAATTTTTTCTCGGTTGTTTTAAGTTCTTTTAAAAGACGGGGTATTTCTCCATATTTTATCTCGGCCACTTTTTGTAAATTAGCTTCCTGACCAGCCTTTTCTGCCTGGTATTTCAACTCCTCAATCTTTTTTTTGAGATTTTTAATTTTGGTAATAATTTCCTTTTCTGACTTCCATCTGGCTTCGAGGGCCTGGGCTTTTTCTTTTAAATCAGCCAGTTGACGAGAAATTACTCTTAACCTCTTTTGAGAACCCTTTACTCCTTCTTTTTTAAGGGCCTCTCTTTCAATCTCTAATTTTTGAATTTCCCTTTTTAAATCATCGAGTTGGCTAGGCTCTGACTCAATTTCTAATCTCAAAGCCGACATAGCTTCATCCATTAAATCAACTGCCTTATCAGGTAAAAATCTATCGGTAATATAACGAGCAGCCAACTCAGCTGCTGCCACCAAGGCTGAATCTCTAATTTTTACCCCGTGATGAAGTTCGTATTTTTCTTTAATTCCGCGCAAAATAGCAATTGTATCCTCGATTGTCGGTTCTTGAACATAAATTGGCTGAAATCTTCTCTCTAGAGCGGGATCTCTTTCAATATATTTTTGATATTCTTTCAAAGTTGTTGCTCCAATTGCCTTTAATTCTCCTCTAGCTAAAGCTGGTTTCAATAAATTTGAGGCATCAATTGCTCCTTCAGCTGCTCCTGCCCCTACTAAAGTATGGAGTTCATCGATAAATACAATATATTTACCAGCTGCCCGATTGATTTCTTTAAGCAGGGCTTTAACTCTGTTTTCAAATTCTCCTCGATATTTTGTCCCCGCTACTAGGGCTCCCAAATCTAAACCAATAATTTCTTTTTCTTTTATGCTTTCGGGAACATCTCCTCTGACGATTCTCTGGGCCAGACCTTCAACAATAGCTGTTTTACCAACCCCAGCCTCACCAATCAAAACAGGATTATTTTTTGTCCTGCGAGATAAGACCTGCATCAATCTTCTAATTTCATTTTCCCGACCAATAACCGGATCTAATTTCCCCTGCCTGGCTAGAGAAGTCAAATTGCGGGCATATTTTTCAATTACCTGATATTTTGATTCAGGATGAGGGTCAGTAATCCTCTGGCCTCCCCGGATTTTAGCCAAAGTTTTTAAGACAGTCTCGTAATTTAATTTACCAAATTCCAAAGTGGACGGGCCTCCACTAGGTCGTAAAAAGGTGGCTTTATCTAAAATCTCTTTTGCCTTAGTTTCAATATTAAGAAGAGCTAAAAATAAATGCTCAACTGAAATAAACTCATCACCCATTTTCATTGATTCTTTTCTTGCTCTTTCCAAGACTCTGGCCATATCCTGGGTTAAATAAAACTGACCAAGAACCTGAGGAGAGATTATTGCCGGAATTTTATCTAAAGCTAACTTTGTTTTCCGCTTCAGACTTTCAATATCTGCCCCCAATTTCTCCAACATAGTTAAAACCACGCTTCCTTCCTGAGAAAGTAAGGCGTAAAGAAGATGCAAGGCATCAATTTGTTGCTGTCCTTTTTCCTGAGCAATCCTTTGGGCCTGAAGTATTGCTCCTTGAGCTTTGTGAGTAAAATTACCGCCTGTAATCATATTATTTGTCAATTTCTTTTTACTATAAGATTTTAAAAAAAACAAGTGTCAAGCTAAATAAAAAAGGAGAGGAAGGAAGAAATCTTTCAATAGATTTTTCCTCACTCTCCATGAAGGATCGAGCTACTTCGGGCTTTTGCTCGAAGTTAAGCCACGATTTAACTTAAGATCAGAAAAAAGGGGAGATGGAGGGAAAAGGGAGGTAAGAGTTCTTGTTCTGCCCTTACTTTCCTTATCTTTAATTTTTGTAAAGGAGGTACAATTACCTCTTTAGGAGACTCAGTCTCGACCTTGCCTTTTTCCCTGTTTTCCTCTTACTTGCCGAAGGTTTCGTCAAGAAGCTCTTCAATGATGATTCTTCCGAATTCCTTCAACTCATCAAGAGAAATTCCGGTAGCTTTGGCTACATTACCCAGTTCTCTCTTAAAGTCCGGGCCCAGTCGGAGATTTGAGCGAGCCATCCGGTACTTCAGGAGAATTAAGGCAATCTCGCCTTTTCTTTTCTCATCCAAGAAATTCACCTCCTTTTTTCTTTCTATCTTAAGTATAGCAAACAAATTTATCTTTGTCAAGTACGACAAAAAAAACCGAGGCTTCACCTCGGAAAAATCCTTAAGCGAGAAAAGTAATTTTTAGGATAAAATTAAGTGAGGTAGCTGCTGACAAGGACGCCTCGGAGGCCAAGCGGCCATGGTTCTGCCGAAGGCAGAGAGCGAGGCCAAGAGACGAGCAGCAGTCGTCTCGGTGGGACGACTGACTGCGTGCCTTGGAAGCAGTCTACCGAACGATGTTCTATTCGCTTCTCTCACCCAAAGTTGCCTCAATGGTTTTTTCTTCACCATTCCTTAAAATCTTCAAAATCACTTTATCTCCAGGATTATATTTCATAATGATTTTGGCTAGAGAATTTTCAGGAGTAATTTTTTCATTGTTGAATTCTAAAAGAATATCATTTTCTTTTAAGCCAACTTCTTCAGCTGCTGAACCAGGGAAAATAGCTGGCTCTCCCCTTTCCCCTTTTTTAATCCAAACTCCATAATTTACTGGTAAATCATTTTCTCTCTGGATTCCATCGGTAATTAAAATGTATCTTATTCCCAAAAATGGATAGACAATTTTTCCCAAAGTTTTTACCTGTTCAATTGCCCTTTTTGCCTTATTTATTGGAACGGCAAAGCCAATATTTTCTGCTCCTAAGGCCATAGCCGTATTTATTCCAATTACCTCTCCTTTTAAATTCAAGAGTGGTCCCCCTGAATTTCCTTTATTAATAGCGGCATCAGTCTGAATTACATCTTCTAAAATCTCAACCAATCCCCCACCCGAAGCCGTAACTGTTCTTCCTAATCCAGAGATTACTCCTACTGAAACAGTATTTTTAAATTCTCCTAAGGCATTACCAATAGCAATGACCGTTTGGCCAATTTGTAAATTTGAAGAATCATCAAGGCCAACCGTCGAGAAATCTCCTCCCTCAATTTTAATTATAGCCAAATCCTGTCCAGGATCTCTGGCTAAAACCTTAGCTTCAAAAGACCTTCCATCATTAGTCAAAACAGTATATTCTGCTTCTTTATCTTCAACCACATGTCGGTTTGTCAAAATCATTCCCTCTTCAGAAACAATAAAACCGCTCCCTCCGCCGATTTCTTTTTTCTCAATTCTTTGACGATACTGAGGAATCTGAAAGGGTTCTTCTTCAAAAGGTTTAATATAATATTTTTCAATTACGGGAAGATTCTTAGTAATAACTATACTGACTACTGCCGAGGAAACCTCTTTTACCACCCCGATAATAGCCTGTTCTTGGTTTGTCTGAGGAAGATATTCCTTTTCTTTAACAATTTCCCTTTCGATTATTTTTGGTTCAGGTAATTCAACGTTTAATTTTTGGAAAAAATTCTTTATCTCAAGGTAAAAATGGCCAAGAGAGAAGATACCGGCCAAAAAACCAAAAAGGGAGGAGATAAAAATAATCAAAATCAAGAGCCAGAAAATTCGCTTCGCTCCCAAGGCCTTTGGCTGAGGTTCACTCAGGGTTTTTTTCTCCTCCTTAGGGCCTAAAAATTTTGAAGATTCAGAATTTAACATTTAATGTGAATTGTTTCTCTCGCTTTTTTAATATAATTTATTTAAAAAAAGGTAAAGAATCTCAAAAATATGGTAAAAAAATTAAAATCCCAATTATTAAAGCTCCTAGACAAGCCAATAAAACGGCGCCAGCTGAAATATCTTTAATTTCTTTTATTTTTGGATTGTAATGAGGCATTAAAATATTTAAAACTTTTTCTATCTGAGTATTAATAAGTTCTAAGGCTAAAACTAAAGCAATCAGAGAAATTAAAATTTCTTTTTCAATCAAAGTGACTTTAAAATAAAACATTAAGAATATGATAAAAGAAGCAATAAAAACCATCATTTTAAAGGTTTGTTCCTTGAGAGCTAATTTCAATCCCAAAAAAGCTGTTTCTAGGCTATTTAATAATTTTTTGAAATCTAAAATTTTCATAATGCCCGAACTCATATTTAAAAATATCTTTTTTTATATCACCAAAAATTATCATATAGAGCTCGGCTAAAACATATTTTAAATAAGTTTTTACCCAGCCATCTTCTTCAAATCTCCGCAAAGAACTAAAAATTTTTGTCGATCTTAAAATTCCAAATTTTCCAATTTTTTTTGCCCTTCTGACGAAATTGTGGTCTTCAGCAAACTTTATTTTTTCATCAAATCCTCCTAATTTCTGGTAAACATCTTTTTTGACTAAGATTGCTTGACTGGCGTGAGCTAGATTCTTTTCAAAAATTAAGATTGGCCAGTTATAAAAAATATTAAATAAAAATTTCTGAGTCTTTCTTTTAGATTGAGAGTCTAAACAGAGGGAGGCTATGTCTAAATTTCTTTCTCTGAATTCTTTTAATACCCTTTCAATAAACTTTTTCGGTAAAACAACATCGGCATCTAAAAATAAAAGTAAATCTCCCCGGGCAATTTTTGCTCCTTTATTTCTTCCAATAGCGGACAGTCCACCTTTAATAATTTTACAACCATAAGCTTTAGCAATCTCTACTGTTTTATCTTTAGATTGAGCATCGGCAATGATTATCTCTAGGTTTTTAAAATTTTGGTCTTTAATAGACTCAAGCAACAAGGGAAGAAATTTTTCTTCATTTAAAGTTGGAATGATAATTGAAAGCATATTTTATTGAATAAATAATTTTTTGGCTTCGTTCCAAATCTCTGGTCGGCTTTGTTTTACTTTCATCCAGTGCCACCATTCTCCTCCCCATAAATAAAACTTTTTTAAACCGGTTTTTTTAGCAAATTCAATATTCTTTTTAAATTGTTCTAAATTCATTGTCTTTTCTTGCTCTGAAATTGGTGAGTCATAAAGTAAAGCTGGCCCCCAGGGTTCAGCCTGAAGTTCAATACAAATTACATCTTTTTTGAATAATTTTTTAATAATCTGAGCCTTTCTCCAATAAAAAACTGGTGGGAAGGGATAGCGAATATAGATACCAACTTGGCGAAACCAGACTTTTTCATACATGGTTGTACCAACAATATCGCCAAATATGGCTGCCTGAATCCAAAAAGAGCCTTCACCACTATCTGTAATAACAATTGGTCGATTTTTTGAATCAATTGATTTTACCAGATTTATTTCTTTTTTCAAAAATTTTTTATCAACCCAGGGGCAGTTTCCAAAGGGAAAAAAAGGTTCATTTTCTATCTGCCAAGCCCAAATTGCCTCTGAATCTTTGTATCTCAAAACAGCTTTTTTAAGCATTCTCAAAATCTTCTCTTGTTGCTTTTCTTTACCTAAATTTACTGCCCATTCAGGGATATGACATTCTGGCCAGCGAGGGGTTTTCATACCAATTACTAAAAGAATTCTAACTTCTCTTTTTTCTGCCTCTTTAATTTGCCAATCTAAATCTTCGAAATAAAATTTCCCATCTTCTGGTTCAATTAAATCCCAGTGAGCAGCCACTTTCAAGTCTTTAGTGCCCAAATCATCAATTAGGGCTGAATAAGTTTCTTTCCAATCTAAACCTAAATTTTTAGCGTGCTTTTGGGAAAAATTAACTCCCCAGGTTATTTCTTCTGCCACCGGGGCTGTACCAATAAAAAAATAGCCAAAAAAAATCAAAAGTAAAAATAGTAAAATTAATAAAATTCTTTTTAAAACTTTTTTAAAATCTAGCCCCATATTACCTATGGACCGCGATTTCTACGATCGTAGAAATCGCGGTCCCTTCAGAATTTAGCTAAAATTGCCAGACCAATTCCAATAAATAAAATTGCTAGGATTTTTTGGAAAAGAATTTTTCTTGAGACCTCTTCTTTCAAGATCTGAGGGAATTTTAAGGAGATTAAAATAGTAAATATTAACAAAAATATATATTTTGTTCCTTCTAAGGCATTAATAAAAGCAAGGAGCCCTACGGGAACTAAAGCAATCGCCCAATTTTGTAAAGCAAAAGCTAAAGCTCCAGCGCCCTGGCTAGTAAGAAAAATCTCAGCAGTCTTTAGTTTAAAACTAGTTTGCTTCTGAAACAGTTCCTCCCTTACGTCCTTTGAGAAAAGAAAAACTAAGGCCGCCAAAAACCCTCCAATCCTCATCCAGATAAATCCTGACCAAAATGGTTGTTGTAGATAAACGCGTTTAGTTAGAACAAAGGCTAAAGAAAATAAAAAGGCAGACACAGCAGAAATTTTAAAACTTTCCAAAGAAGCAGTTTTTCTCTTTTCCCGAGTGATAATTACGCTTCCTAAAATGAGCAGGATAAAAGACAGAAGTTCCCAAAAACCTGGAAATCCTTTTCCAGAAAAAAGATAGTTTAAAACAAAAACAAACAAGGGGCTCAACCCACCAATTGCTGGTACTACCCGGGATGCCTCAAAAAGAGTCAGGGCTTTACAAAACCAAAGAAGAGCCCAAATAAAAATTGCCCCCGCTAAAAGGCTTACTAGGATTTGCGAGAAATTAGGAACTAAGAAACCCAAAGGAAAAAACAATAAGGCCAGAATTCCTAAAACTCCTGTATAAAATGAATAAACTTTGGGATTTGGAATAGGCCCTGCTAAAAGATACTTATCCATTACAGTAGCGATGGCCGAAAAAAGATAACCTAAAATAGCAATAAAAATCCACAACATAAAATTAATTATTAAGGATTAAGGTGTTTTGTTTACAGATTTGGGCGTAATAGAAAGCTGAGGGACGAGGCTTACGTTCCAGGGTCCTGTAATCGATTTCAATTAAGCCAAATTTTGGTTCAAAACCTTTTTCCCACTCAAAATTATCCATTAAAGACCAGTGAAAATAGCCCCGAACATCAATCCCTTCAGAAATCGCTCTATGAATCCAATATAAATGATCCCTAATAAAATCTTTCCTTAATCTATCTTCAGCATCGGCTAAGCCATTTTCAGTAATATAAATCGGGAGATTGTATTTTTTCAATTCTTTTAGAACATGATAAATTCCTTGAGGATAAATCTGCCAACCAATGTCACTCAGTTTTATTTCACCTCTAGACTTGTTTGGAAATGAAATTCCGACTCTTTCCCGAGAATAATAATTTAAACCAATAAAATCTAAATGGTTTTTGATTCTATTCAAGAAAAAATAACTCCAAAAATAACGATAAATTATAGCGTTGAATATGTCTAAAGGAGATTTAGGATTAAATGGTTGGAAATAATTATTATTTTTAGCTATCCCCATCCGAATATTCCTTTTTGATTTATGAAAAACTTCATAAACTTTCTTATGGCAGGCAATTTGATTCCTCACTACTTTTAAAAACAATATTGGATTTTTTTTCTTCGGGGGCCCGCCCTTAGGGCGAGGCTCGCCTTTTGGCAGTAAGCCAAAAGGTGGCCACCTTCCCTCCCAATAAGAAAGAGAAGTATAAACTAAGGGTTCATTAATTGTTATCCAAAAATCAACTAAATCACGGTACTCATCAAAGACTCTTTTGGCAAATCTTGAGAAATGAAAAATGATTTTTGAGTTAGTCCAGCCTCCAATCCTTGCAAGCCACAGGGGATTGGTAAAATGATGTAAAGTTACCATTGTCTTGATATTCCTTTCTCTCAAGGCGAACAAAACTTTTTTGTAATGTTCAATTTCTTTTTTATTAAATTTCCCTTCTCTCGGTTCAACTCTTGACCACTCAATTGAAAAACGATAGGCATTCTGATTTAATTTTTTTATCAAATCAAAATCTTTTTCGTAAAGATTATAATGATCGCAGGCTCGGCCTGCCGGAAAATCTTTTGACCAATCACTATTTTCAATTCCACCTTCAACTTGATAGGCAGAAGTGGCTGTTGCCCAGAGAAAATTTTGGGGGAATTTTAGAATCTCTGTCATTGTATCTATAATACCACATTCAATAATTTAAAAACTTTAGTTTTTGTTTCTGATTCAATCTGAAGGCAAAATAGCCTAAAATCAAATAAGAAATAAGAACAAAAATCCAGTGGACATTTTCTAAAGTCAAAGAGGTCCAAGGAATTTTGGAAAACCAATCTATTATTTTTAAAATGTAAGTTACCAGAAGCCAGGCTGGCCAGGAAAGAACTTGAGCAAATTTCTGCCAGAAGATCCCAAAAAAAGAAAAAATAAATCCCAAAACAGTAATTTGAGGTATTAAAGGTAAAATTAAAATATTTGATAAGGGGGAAGTTATTGGAATTTTACCAAAACTGTAAATCAAAATTGGTAAGGTAAAAAGTTGGGCGGATAGGGTTGCAGCTAAATTATTTCTTAATTGGAGGAAATTCGGAATTTTTTTAAAAAAATCTAAGAAAATTGGTTGAAGATAAATTAAGCCCATTATTGCCAAAAAAGATAACTGAAATCCAACGTCTAACCTTAAAAGCAGGGGGTTTTGAACTAACATAATTGTTGCTGCTATCACTATTGCCCGAGAAGCTGAAGATAATCTTCCAAAATGTTGGGCTATTAATAAAAGACCGGCCATAATTCCTGCCCTAACTACTGAAGAAGGAGCACCAATCATTAAAATATAAAGAATTATTAAAATTATTGAAAAATAAAAAGCCTGCGATCTCCAAAGGCCGATTACTAAAAGAAAATTTAATAAAATAGCTGAAATTATCGTAATGTTCATTCCTGAAACTGCTGTAATGTGGCGAGTACCAGTTGAATTTAATTTTTCTTTCCAATCTTCAGAAATGTTTCCTTCGTCGCCAAAAAATAAGGCCTCAAAAATTGCAGATTGAGGCTCCGGCATTACTTTATTTAAACTCTCTTTCAATTTATTTTTGAAAGAAATTAAAGACTTTTGTAAAAAATTTCCCTGATTTTTGGCAATTAATTCAATTTCTGGGAAATAAATTACTGCCAAAATACCATCTTTGGCTAAATAGTCTCTGTAGTTAAAACTTTCAAATACTGCCGGGGCTTTTAATAAACCTCTAATTTTAATTTTGTCTCCGTATTGATATTCTGGATATTTTCCAGCAGTTACTAAGACCTTACCTATATCTGGCGGAGAACTGTTCTCCGCTATTGTTTTTTCTATTTTGATTGTTAATTTTGTGCTTTTTTCTCTTGTATCAGGTTCTTTTTCAATTAAACCAATTAAGGTAACTTCTTTCCCAATAAAATTTTTAATTGGTGAATTCTCAATTTTTGATAAAACTCCTTGGTGTCGCCAAATTCCAAAAACAAAGAATAAAATACAAAAGCCTAAAACTACCAGTCTTTTATATTTCCAAAAGACTGAAATTAATAAAATTCCCAAAATTAAAAGGCTCAGCAAAATTAGCTGAGGTATAAATAAGATTGAATTAAGAAAAATCCCCCCAATAGAAGATAAACAAAAATAAAGAAGTATCTTAGATTTTGTCATAACAAAATCTTACCTTACTTGGCAAACTTCAAAAAAGGGGGCTATGGTATTGCAAATCTTAATTATTTTTTCTTGAGAGTAGGGCTTTATTTTCTCGAATTTCGGGTCGATGGTCTTTTCTGGTCTAAAATTTTGCAAAAAATATTTTCTGGCTGGTTTAATCCATTTAAAAATTTTTAAGATATCTTCTTTTTTATGGAGAGCAGGAACTACTGTTGTTCTAAATTCATAATCTACTTTTCCTTCTTTTAAAATCTCAATGCTTTTTTCAATATTTTTAATATTCACTTTCCCTCCAGCAACTTTATTGTACTTTTCTTTTGGGGCCTTAACATCCATAGCCACATAATCAATCAACCCTTTATTTATTAGGTTTTTCAATATTCTGGGATTTGAACCATTAGTATCAAGTTTAACAAGATAACCTAACTTTTTTATTTTTTTTATAAAGTTTGGTAATTCTTTATTAATGGTCGGCTCACCACCACAAATAACAACCCCTTCAAGTAAGCTTTTTCTCTCTTTCAAAAATTTAAAAAATTCTTTTTGAGAAATTCCCGGTTGTTTTTTAATTTTCTCTGGCAAAACCAATTCCGAGGAATAGCACCAGGGACATTTAAAATCACATCCGGTTAAAAAAACGGTGCAAGAAATTTTGCCCGGATAGTCTATCAAAGTTAGCTTTTGAAGACCACCTATTTCCATAAAATTATTTTACTACTACTGCTTTTGATAATTTAAATTTCTTTCTTTGTTTAAATTCTTGTTTTTTGCCAAGGTTCCATTGCTGGACTGGCCTTAAATAACCAACGACTCTTGAATAAACCTCACAGGGTTGCTTAATTGTACACCTTGGACAGAAAAATTTCTCTCCTTCTAAATAGCCATGGACAGGACAAATGGAAAAAGTAGGAGTTAAAGTAATATAGGGTAATTGAAATTTTTCAAATATTTTTTTAATCAAGTTTTTAACCGTTTGAATGTCAGAGACCCTTTCACCCAAAAAGAGGTGTAAAACCGTGCCCCCACTGTACTTACATTGTAATTCATTTTGAAGTTTCAAAGCCTCGAAAATGTCATTGGTGTAGTTAACTGGTAACTGGGAACTATTAGTATAATATGGAGTTTTTTTTACTCCAGCAGTAATTATATCTGGATATTTTTCTTTATCTTTTAAGGCTAAACGATAGGCAGTTGATTCTGCCGGAGTAGCCTCTAAGTTATATAAATTTTCAGTTTCTTTTTGATATTTAACCAGTCTTTTTCTCATAAAATCTAAAACTTCAATTGCAAATCTTCTTCCTCGGCGAGAACCAGTATTTTCCCCAATAAAATTCAAAAGAGCCTCATTCATTCCAACTAAGCCGATAGTTGAAAAGTGGTTTCCATAATATTGATTCCTCATTTTTTTAGTAGATTGCAGGTAATAACGGGAGTAAGGATAAAGACCTTTTTCCATAAAGTTTTCCAAGGTCTTTCTTTTGATTTCCAAACTTTCTTTGGCTAAATCCATAATTTTTGTTAATCTCTCAAAAAATTCCTTTTTGGTCTTGGATAAATAACCTATTCTAGAAAGATTAATAGTCACTACCCCAATACTGCCGGTTAAAGCCCCACTTCCAAATAGTCCTCCTCCGCCCCGGTTATAAAGTTCACGTTTGTCGAGACGAAGTCGGCAACACATTGAGCGAGTGTCCTCTGGTTTCATTTCAGAATTAATATAATTTGCGAAATAATTTATTCCATATTTCGCCGAGGCTTCAAAAAGAGAATCCAAGGCCGGATTATCCCAATCGAAATCTCTGGTGATATTGACAGTTGGAATTGGGAAATGGAAGGGTCTTCCCTTAGCATCACCCTCCATCATACATTCGTAAAGGGCCTGATTTAGCATATCTATTTCTTCTTGAAATTCACCGTAAGTTTCTTCCTGAGGTTTTCCACCAATAATGACCGGCTGTTTAGCAAAATTTGCTGAAGGCTTAACGTCAACAGTTATATTAGTAAAAGGACATTGAAAACCCACCCGGGTGGGAATGGCACAGTTATATAAAAACTCCTGAAGCTTTTGCTTCACCTGACGGTAGTTTAATCTATCATATCGGATAAAAGGAGCAAGCAATGTAGAGAATTCACTTACAGCTTGGGCACCTGCTGATTCGCCTTGTAAAGTATAAAAGAAATTTACCAGCTGCCCTAAGGCTGTTCCAAAATGTTTGGGAGGCCTTGCTTCTACTTTAGTTGGTACTCCACTAAAACCTTTTAATAATAAATCATAAAGATCCCAACCGTTGCAGTAGGTTGCCAAAGTATCTAAGTTATGAATATGAAAATCGCCCGACTCTAATGCCTTCCTGATTTCTTCTGGATAAATTTTGTTTAGCCAATATTTTTTAATAATCATCGAAACCCCATAATGATTCAGGCCTTGCAAAGAATAGGCCATATTAGCGTTTTCATGAACCTGCCAATCTATTTCCCCAATATATTGATCGAGTCTTTCTACTGTCTCCTCAGTTATCGTCACTGCCTCTCTTATCCTTCTTCTTTGCTCTCGATATAAAATAAAGGCCTTGGCAGTTTCTACCAGGCCTTCTAAAATTAAAACCTCTTCAACAATATCCTGGATTTGCTCAACATGAGGAATTTCCTCTTTTTTAAATCTCCGATTTAAAATTTTAACTACTTTATTGGAAAGTTTTTTTGCTCTTTTTCCATCGCCTTTACCGGTAGCCGTTAAAGCCTTGAAAAGGACATCAATAATCCGTGTCTCATTAAAATCAACAGTTGTCCCATCCCTCCTTTGAACTTTTGTAATCTTATTTCCGAACATGGTGAGAAATCAAGGTTCTTGCTAGAGGCAAGGTTCTTATTTTTCAGTACATTTATATGATAAAAAATCTTTGTTTTAAAAGATTATTTCATTTTATGCTAATAAAAAAAGCTCGTCAATCAAAAGCTAAGGCTAAAATCTGTGGAAAACTCATCGGGTCGAATGACCCGATGCCCAGTCGGATAACTGGGTATTTTTTAGAACCCAGTAGCAATAACTGTTACTTTTACTTCTCCTTTTCTTAGTTTTTCATTCTGAACTGCTCCAAAAATTACTTTAGCCCCAGGGGAAATTTCCTGGGTAATGATCTTGGCCACTTCGTCTATCTCAGAAAGGCTAATATCTCGACCCCCTGAGACATTAAATAAAATTCCCTTTGCTCCTTTACAAGATTTATCAAGTAAAGGAGAATTAATGGCTCTCAAAACTGCCTCTTGAGCCCGTTTTTTCCCCCGAGCCCTTCCTATTCCGAAGAGGGCGGAGCCAGAATTTTCCATGATTTCTTTAACATCGGCGAAATCAACATTAATAATTCCGGGAAGTAAAATTAAATCAGAAATTGCCTGAACAGCTTGTCTTAAAATCTCATCGCAAGTCCAAAAAGCTGAGACTAGAGGTATTTCGGGGTCTAAAATTGAAAGTAGTTTATCATTAGAAATGGAAATTAAGCTATCGACTTTTTCTTTTAGTATCAGAACTCCTTGCTCGGCAATCTTCTGTCTCACTTTCCCTTCAAAAGAAAATGGTTTGGTCACTATGGCCACTGTCAAGGCTCCAAGATCCTTTGCTATTTTGGCAACAATCGGGGAAGCGCCTGTACAAGTTCCACCGCCCAGACCCCCGGTAACAAAAACCATGTCTGAATCTTTTAAAATTTTAGAAATCTCCTCTTTTTGTTCCTCAGCCGCCGCTCTACCAATCTCTGGATTCATCCCTGCACCTAGCCCTCTGGTCAAATCTTTACCAATTCGAAGTTTAAAGTGGGCTCGAGTTTTTCTAAGATCCTGGGCATCAGTATTTATAGCAATTAAATCTACTCCCCGAATTTTACACTTCATCATTCGGGATATGGCATTTGAGCCTGAGCCACCTACCCCTATAACTTTTATTTTTGTAAGACTTTTTTTCATGGTATAAAAATTTTAAATATTTTCTTTAATTTAGAAATGATACCTTTTCCGAAACTAAAAGAAGGCCCTTCGCTTTCCAGATCAGCTCCCAGAAGAACTAAACCACAGACAACAGATAATGCGGGGTCCTCTTGGGAAGGAAAAAATCCCTGGGGTGTCCCAATCCGAGCAGGTAATTTTAATTCTTTTTTGGCCAAATCAACAATTTTTGGCAATTTCGCCCCTCCACCGGTTAAAACCACCCCTCCGGGAAGAAGTTCTTTACGAGCAATTTTCTTTAATTCTTTGTTAATTTCTCCAAAAATTTCAGAAACTCTAGCTTCAATAATTCCTACAAGCATTTTTTTGGAAAAGATTAACGGCTCCTTTTCTGATATTACTTCAATCTTTTCTTTTCTCCGAGGAAAGGTTTTTTTAGTAGTTTTTTTTAAAAGACAGGAGCCAAATTCTAACTTTATTCCTTCGGCTGTATCGATATCGGTTTTTAAACCAATAGCAATATCATTGGTAATATGAGCAGATCCAATTGGAAGAATGGTGGTATGAATTAAATCTCCTTCTTCAAATACAGCCAGCCCAGTTGTTCCCGCTCCAATATCCAAAAGAGCCACCCCTAATTCTTTTTCTCGAGAAGTCAGGACTGCTCTGGCGCTAGCTAAGGGAGACAAAACTAAATCATCGATTTGAAAACCAGAATTTAAAACTGCCTTGGTTAAATTTTTTAGATAAGGAGAGAAGCCACAAAGAACTAAAACCTCGGTCTCCAGTCTTACCCCTTCCATTCCCAAAGGTTCTTTTATTCCTTTTTCTCCATTAATAATAAATCCTTTAGGAAAAACGTCTAAAATTTCTCGATTCGAAGGCAAGGAAAGGGTCTGGGCAGCTTGAATTACTCTTTCAATGTCCTCTTGGGAAATTTTTTGATCAGCCCGAGAGACAGAAACAAGACCATGGGAAGAAGTAAGAGAAATATGGCTTCCCCCAATATTGGCATAGACTGAATTTATTTTTTTATTAGAAATCTCCTCAACTTTTTTAAAAACCAAAGGGATAATTCTCGCCACCTTTTCAATACCAATCACCACTCCTTTTCTAACTCCAGCCGAAATTTCCTCGGCCTTTCCTAAAACCTCAAGATTTTCTTCTCCAGATTTCTTTTGGGCAACTAAGGTTTTTATTTTTCCTGTCCCAATATCTAAGCCAGTTAGAAGATATGTCTTTGGCATATTCCTTCGCCGCGTCAGGCGTGGCTCAATTAAATTAAAATTTAATAAATTTTCAAAAGTTTAAGATAGTACTTTTGCTTCTTTTCCGTTTTCTCAGCTTCTTTTTTACTCTTTTCATGATTATACCCTAAAAGATGTAAAATTCCATGGATTAAACAGGTAGATAATTCCTTTTTAAAATTTGAGCCAAATCTTTTAGCATTTTTTTTAACTTCTTTAAGACAAATAATTATCTCTCCTAACGGATTTGCAATTGGTTGAATGAATTTCTTTTTTAATTTTTTCTCAGGAAAAGATAGGACATCTGTTGTTCGATTTTCCCCTCGATATTCCTGATTTATTTTTTTTATTCTTCCCTGACCAACTAAGGCAATCGATAAATAATAATTTTTCTGACCTTCAGTTTCTAAAACTTTTTTGGTGACTTTCTTTAAAAAATTTTTGTTAATCGGAGTTAAAGTTAAATTATTAATCTCAATCATGTCTCAATTTATTTAATTTAGCACATTTTTCAGGATTGGTAAATTCTTTTCTGCTTTTTGGGCTTATTTTGAAATGATTTAATATTAAACCGACAAAAAACTAAAAACCAGGCTAAAGCCTGGTTTTTAGTAACGAAATCTTTAAAAAACTTCAATTCGTTTTAAGAAAGGTATGTTATTTTTTTAATTTTATAAACTATCTTTATTGGTGAAGAAACAATAACCTCCTCCCCCACTCTATGACCCAAAAGTGTCCTACCAACTGGAGACTCATTGCTAATTTTTCCAAGAGAAGGATTGGCTTCTAGGGGGCCAACAATTTTGAATTTATCGGTCCGGCCATCTACTTCAACTAAAACCGTTGCCCCTAAATTAACAACGCCTTGCTTTCCTTTTGGAGGAGTTTTAATTAACTTAAAATTTTTGAAAATGTTTTCTAATTCAACTATTCTGGACTCTAAAAAACTTAAATTTTCCCAAAAAGAAAAATATTCAGGGTTAAAATCCTCAGATTTTAAAAATTTCGGAGATTCCCCTTTAATTTTTAAAAGTCTAAGTTTTTTCAAGTCTCGATATTCTTTTTCTAATTTTTTCAATCCCTCTTTAGTTAGATAGAAATTTTTTTCTTCCATATTCTATTTAAGGCAAGAACCTCCCGGGTCGGGAGGTTCAGTGGTTTGCTAATATTTTTTTAATCTTTAATCTCTTCTTTTTTTACTACTAAACCTCCCAGCCAATTCTTTTTTTGTAGTGGTAATGGAAAAAATCCTCCCACCTGAGATCCAGCTGGTTAAATAGTTTAGAAGATCGATTTTCTTTATTTTCTTTATCATTTTCCAAAATTCTTTATTCAATTCTTCCTCTAAGTTAATAATAACTTACCAAAAACTCTTGTCAAGTCTCTTTCCATTTTTCTAACAATTCTTTAACAATTTTAGAAACTTTGCTTCCCTCTGCTCTTCCTTTAATCTTTGGCATTAAAACTCCCATCACTTTTCCCATATCTCTAATGCCAACTTTTTCCCGCTCCGAAGGAGCGCCCGCTTCGCCTTGCGTTGAGCGAGGCGAGAGGCTCGCCTGTAGGGCGGCAATAATCTTCCCTGCCATATTTTTAATCTCTTTCTCTGATAGTTGTTCTGGTAAATATTTTTGCAAAACCCCAATCTCTTTTTTTTCTTTCTCTACCAAATCTGACCTTTTTCCTTTTTCAAATTCAAAAATCGCTTCTTTTCTTTTTTTGATTTCAGAAGAAATCACCTCAATTATCTCCTCATTGGTTAATTTGCTTTCTTCAATCAATTCTTCTTCAGTTAATTCTTTTTCTTCTTTTGTCAGCTTATATCTCTTTTCTTTTTCTCTATTAATTATCGCCGCATTTAACATTCTCAATGTCCCAACCGTTATATTTCTTTTCTCTTTTAGAGTCTTTTTTAAATCAATTTGAATTTTTTCTCTCAAATTCATACAGTTTACTTTTTTAATTTACCCAGCTTTTTTAATCTTTTATATTCTTTTTTTAATTCCTCTTTTCTTAAGGCTGCTCTTTTTTTAGCCTGCTCAGATTTTTCCCTTTTCTTAAATCTTACTTTTCTTGCCTGACGCAAAATCCCGCTTTTTTTCACTCTTCTCGAAAAGCGGCGAATTAAACTGATAGAAGTTTCTCTCTTTTTTTTTCTTGCTTCTAAAGGCATAGTGGTGATGCAAAGCGAAGTCGTTCCGCTTTTTAAAAACCCTGGGACGGGAGTTTCCGCAGAGCTAAGAACTCTCGCGTCCCTTCGGTTTTTAATATTTTCCTACACGGGGAAACCGGAAGGTTCTCCAGACGGGGCTTTCCGACTCAACCCGCTTCGCAGGTTTCGCGGAGAAGCCTCGCGTCTTGACCGACCCCTCTCCGATTTGGGTTGTTATATTATTTTATGGCATTCCTGGGATATCCCTCTCTTTAGCAGTTTTCCATCCAGCTAGTAAGTGTAAATGAAGATGATCTATTAATTGTCCCCCTTTTTTGCCAACATTAATTATTAATTTATATCCATCTAAATTTTTCTCCTTGGCTATTTTTCGAGCAACTAAAAAAATTTCTCCAATTAATTCTTTATCTCCAAATTTCAAGTGATCTACTGAAGGAATATGTTTTTTTGGCAAAATCAAAAGATGAAAAGGAGCCTTTGGATGAATGTCTTTAAGGGCTATAACTTTCTCATTTTCATAGAGAATCTCAGACGGTACTTTTTTATTAATAATTTTACAAAAAAGACACTCCATACTACTTTTTGAGTTTCTTTTTCATTTTTTCCACCACTTTTTCTAATTTTACTAATTCTTGCCTACCTGTTTCCATTGTTCTTATAATAATTGTTCCTTCCAGAGCCTCTTTTTGGCCAAGAATCAAAGTGTATTTTACTCCCATTTTATCAGCCCTGGATAGTTGGGCTTTTAAAGAATCTCTACCAAAAGATTCAGTAACTTCAACTTTAGCCTTTCTAAAATCTTCAAAAATCTTTAAACTCTTTCTTTTGGCTAAAAGGCCTAATTGGGCCAAAAAGATTTTAGGTTTAGAAGATAAAGGAAGTTTCGTCTTTTTTATCTTCATTAAATTTATAATTCTTTCAACTCCAGCCGCTCCCCCACAGGCAGGAGCCTCCTTTCCGCCCAAAATCTTAACTAAAGCATCATATCTCCCACCCCCAATTAATGCTCCTTGGATTCTGCCTTCTTCACTATTTTCAGAAATTTCAAAAACAGTTTTAGTATAATAATCAAGGCCTCGAACTAAATAAGGGTTTAATTGATAAGGTAATCCCAACTCATCTAAAAACTCCAAAACTTCTCTAAAATGGGAATGGCATTCATTACAGAGATGATCGATTATTTGAGGGGCTTGAGATTTAATTGGCTGACACTTTTCTTCCTTACAATCTAAAATTCTCAGAGGACTCTCCCTGAGACGGCGTCGGCAGTTAGAACATAAACTGACTTCTCTTGATCTCAGATAGCTTACCAAAAGTTTTTTATAATAAGGTCGACATTGAGAATCTCCAATACTATTTACTTCAACTATTAAATTTTTGAATTTAAGATTTTTTAAAATATTATAGAAAATTTGAATAATCTGGGCATCAATTACTGGATTTTCTTCACCCAAAACCTCAAAGCCAAATGAATGAAACTGCCGAAGCCTCCCAGCTTGTGGTTTTTCATAGCGAAAAAAGGGACCAAAATACCAGAGCTTCACTGGTTGGGGAAGATTTTGCATTCCCTGTTCAATATAGGCTCGGACTACCGGGGCTGTTCCTTCTGGTCTCAAAGCCAAATAGTCTCCCCCTCTAGTTCTCAAAGTATACATTTGCTTCTGGACAATATCAGTGGAGATGCCTACTCCTTTTGAAAAAAGTTCTCTCTCTTCAAGAATTGGAGTATCTATTTTTTCAAATCTATAGAAATTAGCAATATTTTCAACTACACTATAAATCTTTCGAAAATATCTCTGCTCAGTTAATAAAATGTCATGCATTCCGGTTGGAGCCTTAAATTTTGGTTTTCTAGGTTTTTTTGGATTTTTTTCCATAATTAAATTTAGGGGGTTTCATAGACTGGCGTTTCAATCTTAGCCAAGGCAGTAAATGGCCAGGCCCGAAAGAATACTAGACCAACAATATTTTTCTTTGGTAAGGCCCCCCAACTCCTTGAATCAGAAGAAACATCTCGATTATCCCCTAAAACAAAGAATTCTCCTTTGGCTAAAGAAATTTGAGCATTTCCTTTAGTTTTTAAAAATTTGGGAAGATAACTCGATTCATCTAATATCTCGGTTATACCATTTTTCGATATTTTAACCTTTCCCTCTTTTATCTCTACCGTCTCTCCGGGAAGCCCAATGACTCTTTTGATAAAGCGCTGGGAGGGACTATTAGGAGATTTAAAAACTATCACCTCTCCTCTTTCAGGTGTTCTAAATCGATAAGAAATTTCATCAATAATTAAGTAATCGCCATTTTCAAAATTTGGTTCCATTGATTGTCCTTTAACTAAAAAGGGTTGAAATAAAAAATAACGAATAGGAACAACGATTAACAAGGCGATAATAACAATTTTGACAATTTCCCAAAGAAAAATAAGAAAATTTTTCAACTTTTTCATATTTTTTAATTATAGCATTAATTATAGCAAAATTTTTTATTTTGGCAATCTTTTTATATAATTAAGGAATGACTTTAATTATCGGCCTCGGTAACCCCGGGGAGAAATACGCTAAGACTCGACATAGTCTTGGTTTTCGAATTGTTGATAAATTTAGAATGAGAAAAAAATTTTCCAGTTTTAAATTTTCAAAAAAAATTAATTCTCTAATTTCAAGGGGTAAATTTAATAAGAAAAAAATTATTTTGGTTAAACCCCAGACTTTCATGAATAAATCAGGAAAAGCAGTAAAATTTTTAATTAAAAATTTAAAATTGAAAACTAGAAATCTTTTTGTAGTGCACGATGACATCGATTTGCCCTTAGGAGAAACTAAAATTTCAATTGGCCGAGGCTCAGCCGGCCATAAAGGAGTTCAGTCGATAATTGACGAATTAGGTAGTAAAAATTTTGTTCGTTTCCGAATCGGAATAAAACCTAAACCCTATACCCTAACCCCTAAAACCCTAGAGAGTTTTGTTCTTAAAAAATTTAATAAAAAAGAGGAAAGAATTTTAAGAAAAGTTATTAAAAAAACAGTTGAAGCAATTGAAGTAGCCTTGAAAGAAGGAGTAGGAAAAGCAATGAATGAATTTAATAAACCCCGTCTGACGGGGTAAATAAAAAAGTCGAGTAAGATTTTTCTCACTCGACAAAAAAATGGGAGAAATGGAGGTTTTATCGCATTTTGATCCCCTATGCATTTCGTTTAAGATTATTTATAACCTCTTGGCTTTTTTTCTTCGCTTCTTCAGTCACTACTATTCCTGCTTCATAAAATGCTTGTCTTAATCTTAAATTCCATTCTCTCGGAACATCCGCTCTACTGCATAATTCTGCCAAAGTCTCTAAATGACGTTTAGGGTCCTCTTTTAATAATTCAATTGCAACTCTATGTATTGATCTTTTTTCCTCAGGCATTTTCCATCACTCCTTTTTCGATTTTAAGAGAGCGTTTTGCCCTCCAGTCTATCTGCGAGCACTATGATTAATAAAGATTACTTCACAACCATAGAACTTTTGGCTCATTAGGTTTAAGGAGGGATTACCTAGTTTTCACCTATTAAAATTTTAAGAAAATTTTAATAGGTGGAGCCACTCGCAGATAGGCTGGAAGGTCGCTCCGCTCTCGAGGGGCCCGCCTGCGGGAGGGTGGCGGGAGGGTTGTAGTCTCGCCTTCGGCTCGAGCGCTCAGCCTTCGGCTTTGCTTCGCCTCGCTCCTTAAAACCTTGCGGTTTTAATCTTTCCACCCTGGGGAAATACCCAGTTTCCCCATCGCTCTTTCTGAATTTTTGTTTCCCAAAAATTTAAAAACTCTCTGCAACTTTATATTATAGTTTATTAAAATTAATTTGTCAAGTTCTACGCTTAATTTATCTGATAGTAAGTAGGTCAAAGTAGGCCAAGGTAGGTCAAGATGCCAAAAGAAAAAAAGAAGAAAATCTAAACTCGGCCCTGATTGTCAGTGTTATCCCCTACTTTTTGGAAAGGGATAATTTGTCGCTCCGCTTCCTCTCGCCTTCAGCTCGAGCGCTCCTTCGGAGCTTCGCTCCGCTCCCCAGACACCTCTCGGTTTCTGGCGGCCGCTTCGCTTCCTGTTTTCCTACACGGGCCCCCACCTTCGCCCGCCGCCCTCCCGCAAGCGGGCCCCTCGCCCAGTTTTCCCGACCCCTTTTCTGAAAATTTGGCTTATTAAATTATGGGAAAAACTCTTATTCAAGATAAAATTGATAAAATTTTAATCGTTAGTATTTTGCCTTATTTTATTGATAAGCCAAATTTTTGGTTTGAGAAAAATTTAAAAAAAATTTTAGAGGCCAAGAAAACTCAGTCTTTTTTTGAAGACAATACCTTGTATTTTCAAAAAAACCAAATTTATAATTTTTCTCAATTTTTAAGAAAATTGGATGAAATGGGCTATGAGAAAGTCCAAAAAATTTCAGAACCAGGAGAATTTTCCCAGCAAGGAGGAATAATCGATATTTTTCCTATAAATTTAAATTCCGCTTTAAGAATTGATTTCTATGGGAATCAAATTGAAAATATTGAAAAATTACCAGTTGAAATCAGTGATGAAAAAGAGGTTAAAAAAAGATTAAAAAGAAAACTCAAATATCAAAAAATCTATTCTCAATTGAGCCACTTAAAACCAGGTGATTTTTTAGTCCATCTCGATCACGGAATAGGAATTTACAAACAAAAAATAATTTATGATAAGAGAAAATATTATCTCCTTGAATATGCAGCTGGTGACAGATTATATGTGCCCTTCGGCCTAGAGAGAAAACTTTCTAGGTATATTGGGTTTTTGCAGCCAAAAATTTCAAGATTGGGTAGCCCCCTCTGGCAAAGGACAAAAAGAAAAGTAAGAGAGGAGGCAATTAAACTAGCTAAAGAGCTCCTGGAAATTTATGCTAAGAGAAAAATCGCCACTCGGCCTCCTTATCTGCCAGTTGATGAAATAGATTTCCAGTTAGCCTCCGGTTTCCAATATATTGAGACTCCAGATCAAATTCAGGCAATTGAAGAAATAAAAAAAGATTTAGAAAAGGAAAAGCCAATGGACAAATTAATCTGTGGTGATGTTGGTTTTGGAAAAACTGAGGTAGCTTTAAGAACGGCTGTTTCCGCAGTAAATTCTGGCTATCAGGTGGCAATGATTTGTCCAACCACAATTTTAGCCAACCAACATTTTCAAAATTTCAAAAAAAGATTGAAAAATCTTCCGATTAAAATTGGCTCACTGTCTCGGCTGCAATCCAAGAAAGAACAGAAAGAAGTAATTAAAGGTTTAAAAGAAGGTAAGATTGATATTGTAATTGGTACTCATAGGCTTCTTTCAAAAGACGTTGAATTTTCCACCTCCGCCGAAGGCTACGGCGGAAAAAACCTTGGATTATTAATTATTGATGACGAGCAGAGATTTGGAGTTTTGCAAAAGGAAAAATTGAAAAAACTGAGAGCTTCTTTAGATATCTTATCTCTTTCTGCCACCCCTATTCCCAGAACCTTATATTTAGCTTTATCCACTCTAAAATCAATCAGTCTAATTCAGACTCCCCCGGTTGGAAGGTTACCAGTTAAAACCTTTATTTTGCCATGGTCAGAGAAAACTATTAAAGAAGCAATAAAAAAGGAAATTTCAAGGGGAGGTCAGGTATATTATTTACACAATAGAATTGAAACAATTAGGGCAGTCAAAAATCTTTTGGAAAAACTTGTTCCTGAAGCAAAAATTGGTATTGCCCATGGGAGGTTAAAAGAAAAAGATTTAGTGAAAGTAATGACTGAATTTCAAAATAAAATCATTGATGTTTTAATAGCAACAACTATAATTGAAAATGGTTTAGATTTTCCCAATGTTAATACTTTAATTGTTGCTGATGGAACGAGATTAGGTTTAGCTGAGGCTTATCAAATAAGAGGTAGAGTTGGGAGGTCTCATCAACAGGCCTTTGCCTATTTTCTCTATGGTCAAAATTTAAGAGATCGGGCGAAAATGAGGCTAACTTCTTTAAAAGAGGCAGAGGCTTTGGGGTCAGGATATAAGATTGCCTTAAAAGATTTGGAAATCCGAGGAGCAGGAAATATTCTGGGCAAAGAACAATCTGGAAATATAAATCAGGTAGGGCTGAATCTCTATTGTCAAATGTTAAGCGAAGCCATCGAAAAATTAAAATCAAAATAAAAAACCCCTGAAAATTATTATCGTTTTCAGGAGCTATTTTTATCAGCCCAGCGAAACAGGGTCATCCAAATTAGGTTCGGAAAAAGATGACAAGAAATTGAGGGAATAAGCGAGCCGCTTTCTATCACTAACCAGCTTAGAAAAACTCCAACTCCTAACTTGAAACAAAAGTCACGAAGAGAGAGTGTTTCACGAAAATGTGTGTATCCAAAGAGTACTCCATCGACAATTGTTGCAAGAATCAAAATTAGCCAAGGGAATCTCAGAAACACCATAATATATAGAGGCCCTCGGAATAGTAGTTCTTCCATTAATGTTGCTGTGATAGCTTTAAGGCCCATTCTTTACTTTTTAGCATTTCACCAAGGCGATCTCCTTTTTCGACAGCAGTCGAAGGTTTTGATTTCAATAAATTTCTATTAAGAATTACACTGATTATACCGAGAATATCCATCCCGAACATCACTGCTACGCCTATTCCTGTTAGTCTTGCCATTTTGATTAAAGAGCACCCTCTAAAAAGAACGTCGAAGATCCCTAAAGATATATAGAGACTCACTGAACCAATCAACCATTTTTTTAATCTTTCCAATTTTTTCTCTCCTGTTTTTAAAAGATACTATTTCTAAAATAATATTTTTAAATAAAAAGTCAAGTTTTTAAAAATTTGTAAATTTGAAATTTGGTGGTAAACCCCGTTAGACAAAGTCTGTCTAGCGGGGTAAACTTATTTCAATGCTAGAGATAAAAACTATTTCAATTGAGGATAAAAATTATTCCAAACTCCTTAAAGAAATTAAAGACCCGCCAAAAATCCTCTATTATTTAGGTGAGATGAAAGCTGTCGCCCATTCGGGCGAACCTCGCTCAGAAGAGCGAGATGAGTCTTGTTTTGCAATTGTTGGAACAAGGAGATGTTCTATTTATGGAAAGCGGGTTGCCTTGGAAATTGCTGGGGATTTAGCTGAAGCCGGATTGACAATTGTTTCTGGATTTGCTCCAGGTATTGATACCTTTGCCCATCAGGCAGTGGTAGAAAGAAGAAAAAGGACAATTGCTATTTTGGGTACCGGCCTTGATGAAAAAAGTATTTATCCCAAATCAAATTTAAAATTAGTTAAAAAAATTTTAGAACTAGGGGGAACCTTAATTTCTGAGTACCCGCCAGGGACTCATGGTTCTGAGTTCACTTTCCCTCAAAGAAATCGAATAATTTCTGGAATTTCTTTAGGAATATTAGTAGTTGAGGCCAAAAAGAGAAGTGGGGCTTTAATTACGGCCAATTGGGCAATGATGCAAGGGAGAAAGATCTTTGCCATTCCCGGACCAATTCATTCCTCAAATTCAAAAGGTTGTCATTTTTTAATCAAAAAGGGGGCGAAATTAGTTGAATCAGCTAACGATATTCTGAAAGAATTGAATTTACCTTTAAAGAAAAAAGGTGAAGAATTGAAAGGTGAAACCCCGGAAGAAAATCTAATTTTAGAAGTTTTAAAAAAGGAGTCTTTATATATAGATAAAATTACTCAAAAAACAAAATTATCAACAGCTACAGTGGCAAGCACCCTTGCTATTTTGGAAATAAAGGGTAAAGTAAGAAATTTAGGAGGAAACATATATGCAATTAGTTCTCGTTGAATCTCCTACTAAATCAAAAACTATCCAAAAATTTTTAGGCCAAAAATACAGGGTTTTTTCTTGTTATGGTCATGTTAGGGATTTGCCTAAGAATAAGCTTAGTGTGGATACTGAGCGTGATTTTAAACCAAAATATATCATCATTCCCAAGGCAAAAAAAACCATTCAATTTTTGAAAAAAGAGGCTAAAAAAGCTAAATTAATAATTTTAGCAACAGATGAAGATAGAGAAGGAGAGGCTATCGCCTGGCATCTAATTCAGATTTTAAATTTGAATGGAAAAAATCCTTATCAAAGGATTGTCTTTCACGAGATTACAAAATCAGCAATCAAAGAAGCTCTTTTAAATCCAAGAAAAATCGATCTGAATTTGGTTAATGCCCAGCAGGCAAGAAGAGTTTTGGATAGAGTTGTTGGCTACAAATTATCCCCCTTTTTGTGGAAAAAGGTGGCTCGGGGATTATCAGCCGGAAGGGTTCAATCGATAGCAGTCAGATTGGTGGTGGAAAGGGAAAACGAAATTGAAAATTTTGTTCCTCAAGAATATTGGGCAATCGTCGCTTTACTTAAGAAAAAGGAGGTGGGGAAAAAGAAAAAAGAAAATGAATTCGAAGCGGTTTTAATTAAAAAAGCGGGAAAAACTATTCCAAAATTAGGAATTAAAACAAAAAAGGAGGCAGATAAAATTATTAAAGACTTAAAAGGGGCTTTATATAAAGTAAAAAACGTTGAGAAAAAAGAAACAAAAAGAAATCCCCTGCCTCCTTTCACCACCTCTACCTTGCAACAAGAAGCCTGGCGAAGATTTAGATTTCCTGCTAAATTCACAATGCGAATTGCCCAAAACTTATATGAAAAAGGATTAATTACTTATCACCGAACAGATTCCTTAAATCTTTCAGATCAATCTTTATTTGCTACCAAAAAATTTATTACCAAAAATTATGGCAAAAATTATTGGGCAGGATTTTTGAGAAAGTACAAATCCAAAGGCAGGGTTCAAGAAGCTCACGAAGCAATAAGACCAACGGATCCCTTCAAGGATCCGTCCTCCGTAGCTTTAACGAAGGAGGACGAGACCGCCTTCACCAAGGCTTCGACGGTTAAACTTTACGATCTTATCTGGCGAAGATTTATTGCCTGCCAAATGAGCCAGGCCATTTTTGATTCAACAACTGTTGATATTTCAGCTAAAAACTATACTTTTCGGGCTAAAGGTCAAATTCTAAAATTTGACGGCTTTTTAAAGGTTTATCCTCTGAGAATCGAGGAGGCCGAGCTTCCCCCTTTAGAGATTAGTGAAATTTTGAAACTTAAAAAACTAATACCTTCCCAGCATTTTACCCAACCTCCCCCAAGATATACCGAAGCTAGTTTAATTAAGGCTTTGGAAGAAAATGGAATTGGCCGCCCCTCAACCTATGCCCCAATACTATCTACAATTCAAGAAAGAAATTACATTGAAAAAAATGAAAAAAAGAAATTTAGACCGACTGAAATCGGAACAGTAGTAAATGATCTTTTAGTTAAGCACTTTCCAACAATTGTCGATATTGGCTTCACCGCTGGGATGGAAGAAAATTTAGATAAAATTGCCCGGGGAAAAGAAAAATGGGTCAAGGTCTTAAGAGAATTTTATAATCCTTTTGAAGAAAATCTAAAACAAAAGGATAAAGAGGTTTCAAAAAAAGACTTAATTGAAAAAACTGAAAAAATCTGTCCTAAGTGCGGCTCACGATTGATAATAAGACTTGGAAAATTTGGAAGATTCTATGCCTGCCCCAAGTTCCCTAAGTGCAAATATACTGAACCCCTTGAAGAAAAAACTTTGGGAATTAAGTGTCCAAAATGTAAGGAAGGGGAAATAATCGAAAAACGGACTAGAAAGAAAAAAATATTTTATGGCTGTAACAAATGGCCAGAATGTGATTTTGCTTTATGGAACAAACCAACCGGTGAAAAATGTCCGGAATGCAAAGCCCTTTTAGTCAAAACAAAAAGAGGTCAAATAAAGTGTTCAAATAAAGACTGCGATTTTAAATTGACAAAATAAATATTTTTCGATAAATTAAAATTGAGCCGCGGTGGCGGAATGGATTACGCGTGCGACTCAAAATCGCATGAGGGCAACCTCATGTGGGTTCAACTCCCACCCGCGGCATCAAGAAAAAACTGGCTAAAAATCAAGGCCAGTTTTTCATCTAAAAAATTTAGAGGTTTTCTAATCTAATCAGTTTTTTAACTCTTATTTTCCCTGCTCCTTCTCTCAAAATTTTAGGTTTCTTGTTAGTTAAATCAATTACTGTTGAAGGCAAAGAGGGGTTTAAATTGCCAGTGTCTAAGATTAAATCAGGTTGCCCCCCAACATTCTTTGGTGGGGGGTTAAATTGATTTATTACTTTCTTAATTTTGGTTGAAGGAGGTTGACCTGAGATATTAGCTGAAGTTCCAGTTAAAGGAGAATTTAATTTCTCAAGTAAATCATTGAGTAATTTGTAATTAGGAATTCTTAAACCGACTGTTTGGATTCTGCCAAAAAGGGTTGCCGGAAGGCCACAATTTCCTCGACGTTTTAAAACTGCGGTAACTTTTCCTGGCCAAATTTTTTGCAAAAATTTCTCTTGAGGTTTATTAATAAAAGCCAAATTTTTTGCCATTTTTATATCTCTGACAAAAATTGGAATTGGTTTTCTCTTTGACCGTTTTTTAATTTCAAAAATTCTCTTTACTGCCCTCTCATTTCTAGCATCAGTTAATAACCCATAAACTGTATCTGTTGGAAAAACTAAAACCTTACCCTCTTTAATCAATTTTATTACTATTCTTGCTACCGCTTTAGAATTCTTTGGAGAGACTTTTAGTATTTC
This sequence comes from Patescibacteria group bacterium, assembly GCA_020148145.1. Lineage (NCBI taxonomy): Bacteria > Patescibacteria group bacterium. The sequence goes on from JAHCRE010000016.1 coordinate 235,915, forward strand.
CATTTTTTATTTTAAACCCAGGACGACAACTTCGACAGGTGTTTTTCTGAAAGAAAAACACAAAGTATTACTAAGAATTCAAGGATTATTGGGAGGAGAAAGTCGAAGTTGCTCTACTGGGTAAATTTTCAATAGCCAATTTTATTGCCCCTATTACTGGTTCAACTTTTGGGCGAATAAATTTTACTTCAGGAGCAAATTTTTTAATTCGAGACGTAACCGTTTCTAAAATAAGTTCTGATTTAAACATGCCTCCGATTAAAACCAGAGGGAATCGCTTTTTCTGAAAGTTGAGATCTTGAATAACTGTTTTAGCTGCTAAAAACAATTCATCACCAGCCTCAATAAATAAACTTTGAGCAGTTTTATCCTTTTTTTGAACAATTTTATCAACTAGTAAAGCTAAAGAGGCAACTGTTTCTATAAGATTACTCCTAAGAAAAATTTTTCTTTTTAAATCCCCAGCTTTTTTAGCCTTAAATTTTTTTAAAAATAAATGGCTCATCAAGGTTTTTGGTCCACGACCATCCAAGTCTTTTAGAACTGCCTGATAAGCTTTCTGGCCTACCCAAAAAGCTGAACCTTCATCATTTAACCACCCCCAGCCACCTGCGTGAGCTTCTTTTTCTTTTCGCCATCCGTGAGCGGCAGAACCCGTACCAGAGATTAAAACAACCCCATCTTTTTTATCAGTTCCGCTTCTGAAGCCACTGAGTTGGTCGCTTCCGATTGTGACTTTGCCTTGAAAAATTCTGGAAATCTGCGGCTGCCTTAAAAGACTCTTCATTATAACTCCTCTCATTTCTTTATTTTCTTCCATAGCCGCTAAGCCAATGAAGGTTGAGAAAATTTTATCTCTTTTATTTTTTCTCAGAAGTTTCTCAATCGCCTTAGTAATATTAAAAACAGTCTCTTTAACCCCTACCTTTATAAAACTAGAAGGACCAGTTTTTGCTAATCTTAAAATTTTTCCAGTTAAATCGGCTAAAGCAGCTTCTGTTTTTGTCCCTCCCCCATCTATGCCAATTACATAATTTTTGCTTTTGTCTTTCATTAGATTAATTTTAGCAAAAAAATAGGCGTTAAACCAATTCATTTAACGCCTTATCTCTAATAAAGATGAATTTGAAAAGAACTATTTTTTTGAAAGAGAAAAAAGGGGGGGGTTGGTTTGTTCTTTTGTCTCTCTTAATGCCGTGAGAGTAGTTCAATCCTGTCGGACTCAGTTAGCTCTGCTAACACTTGTCTCTTGAGTTCTGGTGTAAATAAATCAAAGTTCTCTTTTGCCCCTTCTTTTGTCAACGCTATCTTCAGTCGTCCATCATTCCTCATCTTTTTTTCAGTCAAGTCGTCTTTTCCCTTCTTCCTTCGCTTCAGCGCATGCATCCATGCATAGCTATAGTCGGTGAATTCTCCACCGATACTTTAATTTTAGCAAATTAAATTATTGAGTCAAGTGGAAAAGTCAATTTTCCAAAAATAAATTCTCCCCTAGGGAGAAGATTTTGGATAAAATATTAATTTTTTATCCTTTTTACATCTTATGTGAAAAAAATGGTATTGTCTTTGATGTTCTCAGATACTAAAGAAACAGGACCGATTTGGCAATCAGATCCTATTAAAACTCCAGGCATTAAAGAAACATTTATTCCCATTTTTGTATTTTTCCCAACAATTACCCCCAAAGAATTAAGTCCAGTAGGAATCTTTTTTCTTTTAACTTTTACCATTATCTCACCCCTATCAATCCTAATATTGGCACAAATTGTTCCTGCTCCAATCTTACAATCTCTACCAAAAATTGAATCGCCAAAATAACCTGAATGAGCATGACAATCTTCTTGAAAAACAGATCTGGTAATCTCAGCCATTGCCCCAATTAAGACATTATCTTCTACATTAGTATATTCTCGAATTAAAGTATTATTTCCAATAATACAATTTCTGCCAATATAACAGGGTCCTTTAATTGTTACTCCCTCAAAAATTTTTGTATAACCTCCAATAAAAACTTTACCTTGAATAGTTGCTTTTTTTGAAATCTTGGCGGTTTTGCTTATTTTTGAATTTAAATGTTTTTTGAATAAGTATTTACAGATTTCAAACAAATGCCAAGGATATTTTAAAGAGGGAGTATCCTTTTTTTCTTTTTTAAACAGGGTAGCTCTGACATCATTTTTTTTCATGTAAACAGAGAGGGCTTTTTCGAAATCATAGTGTTCCTTTTTTACTTTCTGATAAATTTCAAAAAATTTAGGCGTTAATAAATAAATACCAATTACTTTAATGTTAGAAGGTTCTTTCCCTTTTTTCGGCTTCTCAACAATTTTTAAAACTTTATCTCCTTTAAGTTTCATTATTCCATAAAGCTCTGGGATTTCAGTTTTTTGACCAATCAACACACCTTGACATCTTGTCTTTTGCTTTTTTTTAATAGCCAATTTAATTAATTCTCCGGCATCAATTCTTTCTGCATTCAAAACAAAAAATGGGCCTTTGAGAAATTTTCTTGCCTGAAATACCGCATTTCCCATTCCTCTTGGTTTTTTTTGGATTAGATATTTTATTTTCAATCCTGGAAATTTCTGATTTCCCAATTCCTTTTCCACGTCTTTTCTTAAATTTTGAACAATTATTACCTCTTTAATTCCTGTCTTTTTTAAACTATCTAAAGTGTACCAAATCAAAGGCTTTCCCATTATTTTAATAAGGCTTTTGTGACAATAATTTAATGGCCAGAGTCTTGAAGATAAGCCGGCAGCTAAAATTATAGCCTTCATAGATTTATTAATATTTTGACTACTTTTTTAGAATCGTGTTCAATCGGCCCCTTTTTTAATAATAAATTTTTGCCAATGAATTTCCCTTTTGGGAGATTTTTATTAATTCTAACTAATTCTAATAATTCAGGGTGCTTTTTTTTGTAATTTTCTACTTTTCTTTTGGGAGGAAAAAAATTATTATAAATTACATAATTTAATTCACATCCAATATATTTTTCGATTTTATTTGTAAAATCTAAAACAGTAAAGTTATTAGTTTCACCATGCTTTGTCATCAAATTGCAGAGATAAACTTTTTTGGCTTTACTTTTTTTGATGGCTCCTGGTATTCCCTGAGTTAATAAAATTTGAGAAAGGGTAGAATATAAATCACCTGGCCCTATAACTATTAAATCAGCTTTATCTATTGCCTCTTTAGCCTTAGGGTAGGCTTTAACTTTTGGTTTTAAATAAACTTTTTTAATTTTTAAATTTCCATTATGTTTGGGTCTATCAATATTTGTCTCACCTGAAATTATTTTTCCATTTTCTAAAACAGCATAAAGGTTTGCCTTATCGAGGGTGACAGGCAAAACCTGGTGGGGAATTCTTAAAAGCTTTTTTATCTCTTTAATGGTTTTTTCATAATCTTTGGTGGTAAGTTCTAAGGCAGTAATTAAGAGATTGGCAAAATTATGACCTTTTAATTCACCTACTTGAAAACGGTAATTAAAAAGGTTTTGGATTATTGGAGAAGTATTAGCAAGGGCGAAAAATGACCTCCGGATATCACCTGGAGATAAAATCTTATAATCTTTTCTCAATCTACCGGATGAACCTCCAGAATCTAACATTGCACAAATTGCCGATATTTTAACCGGACATTTTTTAAGCCATTGTAAGACTGCCTTTGGCATGGCATTTCCTCCACCAAGACAAACAATTTTTTTCATACCTTAAATAACTTAGCTAAATTAAAGGTTTTTAATTTCGAGTGAAGCGAGAAATCAAGGTTCTTGAGCGAGGCGAAAAGTTCTTATATTTAAATCTAAATATTTTTTGGGAATTACTTTTTTGATGGCCTTTAAAAGTGAATCAGATTTTAGCGGTATTAAATTTTTGAAACTGGCATAGCTTAAAAGAAAAATTCCAGCAGTAACAGCCTTCCCAATTTCTTTTTGGCAGATATCTGAGGCAGGGATTAAAATTATTTTTTTTGAAAATTTTTTAAGAATTTTTGAAATTTCCTTAATTTTGGGAGAAACTTGACCAGGAATCGATACTAAAAAATCATTAACTAAAAAAATACTTTCTTTTGAAGCGAAAGAACAAGCCCTTAAGGCCTCTTGAGCTTCCAAGGAAATTATTAAATCAGCATTTCCCTGTCTGACCAAGGGAGAAAAAATCTTTTTACCAAATCTAGCATGGACTTCCACCGAACCCCCTCTTTGGGAAAGCCCATGAAGTTCAGAAGTTTTAATATCATGACCTTCCATTAGAGAGGCCTGGGCAATAGTCTCCAAAAGAGTAAGCACTCCCTGACCACCTACTCCAACAATGACAAGATTAAATTGTTTTTTCATATTGAGTTTATTCTTTAAAAAATTTACAAGGCCTTTTAGCAATAATTACTGAGGCCTCTTTTTTATTTAAGAAATCTTTAACTGTTTTTTCGAATTCTTTCTGATTTATTGGATCAATAACTTTAAAATTTTTAACTCCACAGGCTTGAACGATTTCCTCAATCTTTATTGCCCGAGTTTTCTCGCCCATTCCAGTCTTACCAACTCCGGGATGAGGTTGATGACCAGTCATTGCTGTTGTTCGATTATCTAAAATTATAATCAGGGGGTTAGATTTATTAAAGACTGTATTAATCAAAGCTGGAATTCCAGCATGGAAAAAACTAGAATCGCCGACAAAAGCAATCAATTTTTGATTGGTTGCCTTTTTAATCCCATGAGCAATTCCTATAGAAGATCCCATACAAGATAAATAATCTTGCATTTTAATTGGCGGATGGCGAAAGAGCATATAACAGCCAATACCACCCCCAAAAATTACTTTTTTGGGATTGACCACTTTTTTAACAGCTGAGAGAACTAACCAATAAGGACAACCTGGGCAGAGCCGAGGCAATCTCTTTTTAGAAACCAAAGGGGTTTTTAAAGCCTTAGTTTTTCTGCCAGTAAATTTTGCCAGGGCTAAAATTACATCTTCAGGATGCAACTCCCCTACCTCAGAAATTAAATTCTTGCCAAAAACCCTAAGTTTTGGATTTGTATCTTTGGCCAAGGCTAAAATTTCTTTTTCCAAATATCCTTCTAATTCTTCAACAATTAAAACCTTTTTTAAATTTTTAATAAATTTTTTAATTTTTCTTTCTGGTAAAGGATAAAAAAATCCTAATTTCAAAACTGGTAAATTTAAATTTAGTTCTTCTAGGGCCTCCCTTACATATAAATAAGAAACTCCTGAAGTAACAATGCCAGCAAAATTGTGCGAGGCTAAGCCTCGCATAATAAAGTTTATTTTGGATTTCTCGGAAAATTCTTTTATTTTTTTAATTTTTGCCAAAAGTTCCTTTTTCATTTCCAAAACTCTTGGAGGCATGGTTGAAAATCTTTTTGGATTTTTAATGAATTTTCCTTTGATTTTTTTAATTTTGGGAATTTTTCCTAATAAAATCGGAGATTTCTGATGACTTGCTCTGGTAGTTGTTCTAATCATCACTGGAATTTTAAATTTCTTTGAGATTTTAAAGGCCAGCTTTGTAAAGTCTTTACATTCTTGGGCATCAGAAGGCTCCAGGGTCGGAATATGAGCTAAATAGGAGTAAGCCCTTGAACTTTCTTCTGACTGAGCAGAGCTCCAACAATTTGGATCATCGGCAACTGAAATAACCATTTCTCCTTTAGTTCCAATATAACAAAGAGGCATTAGAGCATCTGAAGCAACATTTAATCCAAAATGCTTCATAGAAACCAGGGTTTTTAAACCAGAAAAGCTGGCTCCAGTTCCTGCCTCCAAAGCCACTTTTTCATTAGTTGAAAATTCAAAGTAGACCCCAGCTTTTTTGGCAATTTTGGAAAAGACGTTTCCGATTTCTGAGGCTGGTGTGCCTGGGTAAGTAGAAACAAAATTAACCCCTGATTCCAGGGCTCCCCTAATAATTCCTTCGTTACCCAAAACAATTATTTTTTTACCGATTTTTTTTGAAAGAAGATCAATCATAAAATTAATATTTTGTTTTTAATTTTGAAGCAGCTTCTATATCTAAAATGATAACAGTATTTGGATGTCTTTGCAAAATTGAAGCAGGGACTTGAGGAGTGATTGGCTCTTCAATAAATCTTGCGCAGGCTTCAGCTTTCTTTGGACCTGAAGCCAAAAGAAGAATCATCTTTGTTTCAAAAATCGTGCCTAACCCCATAGTCATAGCAAACCTTGGTACATCTTCTTCTCGCTCAAAAAATCTAGAGTTATCTTTAATAGTCGATTCTGCCAGCTTGGCCAAATGAGTTCTCGAGGTAAGCAAAGTTCCGGGTTCATTAAAACCAATATGGCCATCTGAACCTATACCTAAAATTTGAAGGTCAATTCCTCCCATCTTCTGAATTTTCTGTTCATATTCTTGACAGAAAATCTTAACATCTTTTGGTTTTCCCTCTACAGGATATATATTTTGAGGATTAATATTAATGTGATTAAGAAGATTTTCATATAAATAAAAACTATAGCTTTGCTTATGATCTCTTGATAAACCAAGATATTCGTCTAAGTTAAAAGTAATTATCTTTGAGAAATCTAACCCCTCTTCTTTATGCATCCGAATTAGTTCCTGATAAGTACCGAGCGGAGTGCTTCCAGTAGCTAATCCTAAAACAAGGTTTGGCTTTTTTCGTATCCCTTCGCTAATTATCTTAGCAGCTTCTTTACTTAAATCTTCGTAAGTTTTTTTAATAATTATTTTCATAAAATTATATTATCTTTCATTTAACAAAATTACTTTTTATACTATCATTTGTTTCAAAAAAAGAAAAGAGGCGGTGGCAAGGCCACCGCCTCTAGTTGTTTTGTGTTTTAAAATCCAATTTTAAACATTTTTCATTTTTCCTCTTTAAACTACTATGTTAATTAATTTTCCGGGGACAAATACGACCTTTTTAATTTTTTTGCCTTTTATCCATTTTTTGATTTTTTCACGGGAAATTGCTAATTTCTTTGCTTTTTTTTCAGATATATCGGCTCCAACTTTGACTTTATCTCTAACTTTACCATTAACCTGGATAACTAAGGTGACAATCTTTTCTTTAACTAATTTTGGATCATACTTTGGCCAGGGTTGGTTATGAATGCTAACGTTTAGGGTATAGGGTTTAGGGTTAAGTTTCTGCCAAATTTCCTCAGTTATGTGAGGAGCAAAAGGGGCTAAAAGTAAAAACAAAGATTTTAAATGCCAAATGCCATAATTTTTCCCTTGGAGATTATTTACCAAAATCATTAAGCTAGAAATTGCTGTATTAAATCTGAAATTCTCAATGTCCTCGGTTACTTTCTTGATTGTTTTGTGAATTAATTTTTCCAATTCTTTATCCTCTTTAGCCAAGACAATTGATTTTTGGTTTTCAACTAATTTCCAAACTCTTTCTAAAAATCTTCTTATCCCAATTATCCCTTTAATATTCCAGCTAATTGCTTCTTTAAAAGGCCCCATAAACATTTCATATAATCTAAAAGTGTCGGCACCATATTTCTCTAAAAATTCATCAGGGGAAATTACATTACCTCTTGATTTTGACATTTTTTGACCATCAGGAGCCAAAATCAAACCCTGATTTCTTAATTTTAAAAAGGGCTCTTTAAATTTTATTAAACCAGCATCATATAAAACTTTTGTCCAGAATCTGGCATAAAGTAAATGCAAAACAGCATGCTCAGCTCCCCCAACATATAAATCTACTGGCAACCAATAATTCACTTTTTTTCTATCAAAAATCTTCTTTTTATTTTCTGAATCAACATATCTTAAAAAATACCAACAAGAACCGGCCCATTGAGGCATGGTATTTGTTTCTCTTTTGGCTGGACCTTTGCATTTTGGACATTTGGTATTAACCCATTTTTTAATGGCAGCTAAAGGCGACTCTCCAGTTCCAGTTGGTTGATATTTTTTAACTTTCGGGAGTTTCAAGGGTAAATCTTTTTCTTTTAAAGGAACAATTCCGCATGATTTACAATTAACTATTGGGATGGGCTCTCCCCAATATCTCTGACGGGAAAAAATCCAATCTCTAAGTTTATAATGGATAGCTTTTTTAGCTAAATCTTTTTTAGCTAAAAATTGACCAATTCTTTCTTTGGCTATCTCAGATTTCATTCCATTAAAACGACCAGAATTAATTAAAATTCCTTCTCCCTCAAAAGCCTTTTCAAATCTTCCATCAGAAACAACTATTGGCGCTCTTTTTGGTAATTCTTTCTTTTTAAAAGAAGGTTTAATCACCTCAATTACTGGTAAATTGTATTTTCTGGCAAAGTCAAAATCTCTTTGATCATGAGCAGGAACAGCCATAATGGCACCGGTTCCGTAATGGATTAGAGCATAGTCGGCTACAAAAATAGAAATTTCCCTTCCATTTACCGGATTAATTGCTTTTATTCCCAAAATTTCTATTCCGGTTTTTGCTTTTATTTCTGAAATTCTCTCTCTTTCGGTTTTTTTCCTTGCTTTTTCAATATATTTTTTAATTGATTGGAAATTTAAAATTTGATCTTTGAGGTTTGAAATTATTGGGTGCTCTGGTGCCAATACCAAATAAGTACAACCCGAAAGAGTATCAGTCCGAGTTGTAAAAACCTTAATGTTTGTTACTGGTTGCTTGGCGCTTGTTACTATTTTAAATTCGATCTCCCAGCCTTCTGATTTTCCTATCCAATTTCTTTGCATTTCCTTTATCTCTTCTGGCCAATCAAGTAAATCTAAATCTTCCAATAACCTTTCGGCATAGGCAGTAATTTTTAAAACCCATTGCCTGAGTTCTTTTTTTGTTACCTCAGCGCCACACCTTTCACATCTCCCTTCAATAACTTCTTCATTGGCCAAACCTGTCTTACAGGAAGGACACCAGTTGATTGGTAAAACTGCCTCATAAGCTAAACCCATTTTATAAAGTAAAAGAAAAATCCATTGAGTCCATTTGTAATATTGAGGATCAGTTGTATTTATCTCTCTTGACCAATCATAAGAAAGGTCAATTAACTGGATTTGTTTTTTAATCTTTTTGATATTCCTTTCAGTTGAAATTACCGGGTGAACTCCAGTTTTTATGGCATAGTTTTCGGTTGGCAAACCAAAAGCATCCCAACCCATCGGATGCAAAACATTAAAGCCTTTTCTTCTCATCAAATGAGAGATAATGTCAGTAGCAACATAACCTCGGGGGTGGCCAACATGCAAACCTTCAGCCGAAGGGTAAGGAAACATATCAAGACAATAAAATTTTGATTTTTTTGAAAAATCAATGGCCTTAAAAATTCCAAATTTTTTCCAGATTCTCCGCCATTTCTTTTCAATTTTGTGCGAATTATATGCCATTTTCTAAGTATATTTTGAAACTCTTTTTAGAGCAATTTTAAACCAGAATGTATATTTTTTTGGATTTTCTTTTATATCTTTTTTTAATTTTTCAATATCAATCCATTTCCATTCACTTACCTCTTCTTCTGCCGGCTTTGGCTTTTGGTCAGATTTTCCAAAAAATATGTGGTCAAATTCCCATTCACAAAGCCCATTTTCAAATTCAGCCTTATAAATAAAACTAAACTTTTCTTTTAAATTAGAATCAAGGCCCATCTCTTCTTTTAATCTTCTCTGGGCAGCTTCTTTTAATATTTCCCCTGGTTTGGGATGACCACAGCAAGTATTAGTCCAAAGATCACCGGAATGATATTTTTTTTCAGCTCTTTTTTGAATTAATAATTCTCCTTTTGAGTTAAAAATAAATATGGAAACGCATCTGTGCAATTTTCCCCCTTTCTGATGGGCCTTCAATTTTTCCTCAAACCCAATCTCTCTGTCTTTTTCATCAACAAGAATTACTTTTTCTCTTGGCATATTAATATTTTAACATAAAAATCAGTTTCAAAATAATGTTATAGCGAGCTTCGCTCGATATATCGCGCTTAAGGCGTTATAATAAATGAATGAAAACTGCCTTAGTTTATAATCCAAAAGTTAAAGATTATAATTTTGGCAAAGCTCACCCTTTTTTGGGGGAAAGATTTGAGATTTTTGTCAATTTTCTAAAAAAGAAACTACCAAGGTTTAGAGATTATTTTGAAGAAATTAAGCCAAATTCAGCTACTGAAAAAGGCTTAAAACTATTCCATGGCCAAAAATATATTGAAGTAATGATTAAGGCTTCAAAGGGAGTTATTTTTCCAAATATTTTTCAGTATGCCACTATTGATAATTTAGACCCTCTAACTGGTTATTTACCAAGAGGAATTGAAGGGGCAGCCAGAATTATTGTCGGCACTTCTTTATTGGCTGGAGAATTGGTTCTTCAAGGAAAATTTAAAAAGGCAATAGCTATTGGCGGTGGTTTACATCATGCCAAAAGAGAAAGAGGAGAAGGATTTTGTATTTATAACGACATTGCCATTTGTGCCAAAAATTTACTTAATCAGGGTTTAAAGAAAATTTTAATCTTAGATACTGATGCCCATGCTGGCAACGGAACCTCAGAGGCCTTTTATGAAGAAAATCAGGTTTTATTTATTGATTTACACCAAGATCCAAGAACTTTATATCCTGGAACAGGTTTTATACATGAAACAGGTCAAGAAAAAGGAGAAGGTCTTACAATAAATATTCCTCTACCCCCTGAGGCTGGAGATTCTGCCTATCAATATGTTTTTGAAAAAATAGTTTTCCCAATAACTGAAGAATTTAAGCCAGAGATAATAATCAGAAATGGTGGCTCTGATCCTTATTTTGACGATGGACTAACAAATCTTGGTTTAACTTTAGCCGGATTTAAAATGATTGGAGAAAATGTTAGAAAATTAGCTGATACAGTCTGCCAAGGAAAAGAAATTGATCTTATTGCCTCTGGCTACAATCAAGAAATTTTGCCATTGGCCTGGACAGCAATAATTACCGGTCTATTGGATATAGATATTAAATTAAAAGAGCCAAAAGAAAAATTAGTTCCACTAAAAGATTCAAAACTAGAGGAAACGAAAGAAGTAGTTAAGGAATTAAAAGAAATTCTTAAAAAATATTGGAAGTGTTTTCAATAAAAAATGCCAGCTAAGCTGGCTTTTTTAAAAATAGACATTTAAAGAGCTATATAAGGTGTGCTAATCCCTTCTGCCTGCATTTTATGCATCGGACCTTAATCTGAGTTTGATGTCCTACAGCCTGAGGTCCTGCAAGCACCCAATAATGATCGCGTTCTCCCTTACCCATTTTGTAGTTCCTCCTTATATTTTTCTTTATCAAATTTTAAAAATTTTGTCAACGTTCTATCAATTCTTTGGCCCTTTTGGTTGCTTTTTTAATAATTTCTTTTTCTCTTTCGATTTTTCTTTCCCTCATAATTGCTTTTCCATTGCAAATCATATCAGAGACACAATTTCCAGAGGCGGAATAAACAATATCTGAAATAAAATTGTGACCTGGCTTCAAACTAACTTGATTCAAATCAATTAAAATAAGGTCAGCTAACTTCCCTTCTTTAATTTTTCCAGTATTTATTTTTAAAGCTTTTGCTCCATTTTGAGTCGCTATTTTTATTACCTCTTTTGCCGGCAAAACTGTCGGATTTTTTTCTTGGTGCTTCTGCAAAAGACTAGCAGTTTTCATTTCTAAAAACATATCCAAACTATTATTTGAGGCTGGTCCATCTGTTCCCAAACAAACATTGACTTTATTTTCTTTAAATTTTTTATAAGGGAAAATTTGACCTACTGCCAATTTTAAATTAGAACAAGGGTTATAAACGACACTACATTTTCTCTTTTTTAAAATTTCAATCTCTTTATCGTTTAACCAAACTGAATGGACTAAAACACAATTTTTTCCTAAAAAGCCAATTTTTTCCAAATATTCAACTGGCCTTAGATGATATTTTTTCAAACAATCTTTTATTTCTTTTTCAGTTTCTGAAAGATGGATATGTAAAATTAGATTATTTTTTTTAGCAAAATTTTTTACCCAAATTAAATTTTCTTTAGAAACAGTATAAATTGAATGGGGGGTAACAGCCAATTTAATTAAATCTGATTTTTCTGACTTAAAATTTCGATATATTCTTTCAAAGTTTTTCAAACTTCCTCTTTCATCAAAATCGATAATTAAGGGACCAACCACTGCTCTTATACCTATTTCTTTTGTGGCCTCAATTACTACTTCTGAATACCAATACATATCATTAAAAAAAGTTGTTCCGGTTTTTATCATCTCGAGGCAGGCTAATTTTGTTCCCCAATAAATGTCTTCTTCATTCAGTTTTTTTTCCAAAGGCCAGATTTTCTTTTCCAACCAATCTTTTAAAGGCAAATCATCACCATATCCCCGAAAAAGAGTCATAGCAGCATGAGTATGACAATTAATTAAACCAGGAATTACCGCCTTTTCTCCTTTTCCATCAATTATAGAGGCCCGTTCCGAGCAAAGCGAGGAACGGGAGGATGCGGTGGGTGGGTTGTAGTCTTTTGCCTTAAAATTCAAATTTTTGCCAATCTTTTTGATTTTTTTTCCCTCAATATAAATATCCTGTTTTTTTCCTTTTAAAATAATATTTTTGATTAAAAGGCTCACTTTAATTTATTTTAAATAATTCTTTAGCATTTTTGGTTGTTATCTTAGCTACTTTTTTAAAATTTATATTTTTTATTTTGGCAATTTCTTGGGCAATATATTTCACATATAAAGGTTCATTTCTTTGATCTTTAAATTGAGGAGGCGAAAGATAAGGACAGTCGGTTTCAATCAAAATTTTCTCTAAAGGAGTTTTTTTAATTATTTCATCGAGATCTAATTTAAAAATTATTCCATTAAAACCAAGGTAAAGTCCTATTTCTAAAAATTTTTGAGCCTGTTTCCAATTTCCGGTAAAACAATGAACCACTCCCGAGACCTGACCGCGATTTCTACGATCGTAGAAATCGCGGTCCTGATTGATTAAGATTTCTATTAAATCATGGTGGGCCATTCGGCAATGAAAAATTACTGGCAAGTTAAATTCTTTTGCTAGCTGCAATTGTTTTAAAAGTAAGTCTTTTTGTTTTTGAAAAAATAACTCTTTTTTTCTAGTAGTTTTGGGTTTCCAATAATAATCCAAGCCAATTTCGCCAATGGCAATTACTTTAGGTGACTTTACTAATTCCTTGTATTTTTCATAATCAAATTCTTTTTCAAAATGAACCCCCTCTCTTTCACTTGCCCCGTGAGTTTTCTCTGAAAATTCTGCGGGGTCAACTTTTAATTTTATTAGGCCAGTATCTAAATTTATTGGATGAAGCCCAATAGCAGCATAGATTCCTTTTTTATATCTCTCGGCAATCTCCAGGGCTTTTTTACTTGTTTGATAATTTGTCCCAATGTTTATTATCCAGGAATTGTGTTTCAAGCATCTTTTTATAACTCCTTCTCTGTCTTTATCAAAAGCGGTGAAATTTAAATGGGCATGGGTATCAATTAACATTTTTTATTTTCGGAAATAAAGTTTCGGCCTCTTTTTCTTTAATTTGTTTAAATATTTTTCCTGATGTTTCTGGTAAAAAAGGCTGAAGCATTTGAGCAATATTGGATAGGGTAAATAATAAATTATTTAGTATAGGCTTTATTTTTTGACTTTTTAACAACTCCCAGGGGCGCTTTTTCTCGATATATTTATCGCAAAAACTAATTAAATTCCAAATTGAAATTAGGACTTCATTAAATTTAAAGTCATTTAAATCTTTTCTATATTTTTTCCAAGTGACATCAATAATTTTTTTAAATTCTTGGTTTTGAATTCCATTTTTTACTTTTAATTTTTGCTTTTTCGCCAAAGTTATTACTCTAGCCACCAAATTCCCAAGCCCAGCCGCTAAATCTGAGTTATATCTCTTTTTAAATTTTTCGTAGGTAAAATCTCCGTCCTCAGTAGGAGGAATTTCCCTTAAAAGAAAATAACGAACAGCATCTGTTCCATATTTTTTAACTAATTCAAAAGGGTCAATAACATTTCTTAAACTCTTTGACATTTTTTGACCACCAGAAGTAATAAAGCCGTGCACAAAAATAGTTTTAGGCAATGGTAATTTTAAAGATAAAAGCATTCCTGGCCAAATTACACAATGGAATTTTAAAATATCTTTCCCGATAAAATGGATGTCAGTGGGCCAATATTTTTTCATTTTCTTCCCGTTTTTAGCATAACCAAGGGCAGAAATATAATTTGCCAGAGCATCGCTCCAGACATATATAGTCTGGTTTTCGTCATCTGGAACTGGAATTCCCCATTTTAAATTCTTTCTTAATCGAGAAAAACTAATATCTCCTAACCCCTGTTTAATGAAATTTAAAATTTCATTTTTTCGGCTTTTCGGGATTATTTTAATTTTGTTTTTTTCAATTAGTTTTTTAATTTCTTTTGAATATTTTGAAAGTCTAAAAAAATAATTCTCCTCTTCGATTATCTCCGGCTTTTTCTGGTGGATAACACATTTTCCATTCCTTGAATCTTTTTTTGTTATAAATGCCTCACAACCTAAACAATAGAGTCCTCTATATTTCTTTTTATAAATATCACCATTCTCTTTTAGTTTTAGCCAAACTTTTTCAACTGCCGGCCAATGTCTTCTTTTATCAGTAGTCCTTATAAAATCATTATTAGATAAATTTAAAATTTCTTTTAAGGCTCTAACTTTTTTTGAAATTTCATCTACAAATTCTTTTGGATTTTTCCTTTCTTCCTCTGCGGCCCTGGCAACCTTTGCCCCATGCTCATCTGTTCCAGTTAAAAAATAAACGTCTTTGCCCAAAAGTCGATGGTATCTGGCCAAAACATCGGCCTGAATAGACTCTAAGGCAAACCCTATATGGGGAGGAGTATTAGTATAAACTATACTAGTTGTAATATAAAAACCTTTCGTCTTTGACTCAAGAACTTTGTTTTTCTTCGAAAAATAAAATTTTTCCATTGATATATCTTATTTTATTGACCTATTTACAGCTATAACAAACTCACCTTTGATTTTACCTTTCTCAATTTCTTTTATTACCTCATTAATTTTTCCTCTATAAATTGTCTCAAATTTTTTTGTTAATTCTCTAGCTACAACTATTCTTAATTCATGATTCATGCCTTTCAATTCATTTAAAGTTTTCAAAATCCGATAAGGTGATTCATAAAAAACTACTGGGTATTTTGATTCTATCACTTCTTTAAAAAACTTTTTTCTTTTCCTCTTTTTTGGAGGAAAACCAAAAAATAAAAACTTACCCATCGGAAATCCAGAAGCTGAGGCTGCAGAAATAACTGCTGAAGGGCCAGGTATAGGAACTATTTTTACTTGATCATTCAACTCATCCACCACTTTTTCTATCAATTTATTTCCTGGGTCAGAAATTCCCGGAGTTCCGCTATCTGTAACCAAGGCTAAAATTTTGCCCTTTTTTAAAAGTTCTAAAATATAATTTACTTTTTTTAAACGGCTATGCTCATGATAACTTAGAGTTTTAGTTTTTACATTGTAATAATCTAATAATTTCTTAGTCACTCTTGTATCTTCAGCCAAAATTAAATCGACCTCCTTTAAAATTCGGAGGGCACGAAATGAAAAATCCTCTAAATTCCCAATTGGGGTCGCAACGACATATAAAATAGCCATTTAAAAATCCTAAAGGATTGAGGTTCTTCTTTTTTCTAAAAACTCTTTTAAAAATTCAAATAAAATCCCGAAAAAAGGAATGGCTAAAATTGCCCCCCAAAATCCCCATAAAATCCCTCCGACTGTTAAGGCTAATAAGACTACAACAGGTGGTAAGCCCACAATTTTTTTTGTCAAAACTGGCAAGAGAATATTGTTTTCAATCTGCTGGATTAAAATAAAAGTAATTAAGACAAAAACTGCTCGCCAAAAATTCTCTAAGACAACTATTATAAAAATAATAATTCCAGTTATAACCGGGCCTATTATTGGGAGGAAGTTAAGAGTGCCAGATAGGAGCGCCAACGAAAAGGGATATTTTGTATTAAAGAGCAAAAAAGAAAAATAAGAAAGAAGGCCAACAAAAAGACAACCCAAAACCCTTGATAAAAACCAACCTGAAACTCTAATTCTACATCTTGACCAGAGATCTAATAAGAAAGCTTCATATTTTTTTGGAAAAACGAGACTTAAAGTTCTCTCAATTGGTTTTTCTTCTAAAGAAAGAAAAAGGGAAATAGAAAAAATGGAAAAGGTGGCCAGAATTCCTCCAAAAATGGCAGCTATGGCATTAAAAATAGTGGCTGCCATTTGCTCCAAACTTTTGCTTAATAAACTCATAAACTCTTCGATACTCTCAAAGGCCTGAAGGCCAAGTGCTTTCAGGGGCGGAGAAATTTTTTCAAAATATTGAGGTAAGTTTTTTGAGAATTCTTGAATTTCAGAAGCAAATAAAGGAAAGGTTAAATAAATTAAAAGGGAAATCAGGCCAAAGACAATAAAATAGATAAGGACAACCGAAATTAATCTAGGAATTCTTCGTTTTTGTAAAAAATCAATCAGAGGTTCAAATAAAACTGAAATTATTATAGCGAAAAGAAACCAAACTAAAATATTTTTGAGCAAATAGAGAAGGTAAAGGCAGATAATGGCAAGAGAGATTTTAAAAATTGTTTCCCAGGAAACATCTAAGATTTTTTCTTGATTCATAATTTTAGTATTTTTTTAAATTTTTCTTTTTCCTTAAATGGCCCTATTAAAGCTAAATTTAATTTTTGAGGTTGAAAGATTTCTTTTGCTACTTTTAAAATATCATTTTGGGAAATTTTATCAATCTTAGCGCATTCTTTTTCAGGAGTTAAAATTTTTCTTCTTAAAATTTCCTGCCCTCCAAGGTAACTGGCCCAGGCATCAGAAGTTTCCAGTCCTAAATAAAGACGACCCTTAATATTATCTTTAGCTTTTTTAAGTTCTTCTTTAGAAATTTTTTTTGTTTTAAGATTTTTATATTCTTTTAAAATAATTTTTATAGC
The DNA here is from genome assembly GCA_020148145.1 of Patescibacteria group bacterium. Lineage (NCBI taxonomy): Bacteria > Patescibacteria group bacterium. The sequence goes on from JAHCRE010000016.1 coordinate 252,917, forward strand.
GTCTTTAACTTTTTTGTTATCTATTCCGGCATGGGTTACTAAATAACCGGTGTCAGTATAATGTTTGGAGGAAGTTCTAATATAATAGGCCAGACCTCTTTTTTCCCGGACCTGAATAAAAAGCCGAGAGCTCATAATCCCCCCTAACAAAACCGCAATTACTGCCAGAAGATATCTTTCTGGTCTAAAAAGATTATATGTTCTCACTCCTAGACAAAGGTGGGTCTGGTCAGTTTTTTTAAAATTAAGTAAAACTTGAGGTATTTTTTGGCGTTCAATTGTCGTTTTTTTAGAAAAAGGTTTTGTTTTTTTAAACTTTCCAAAAAAATGTTTAATTTTTGAGACAGCCTCTTTTTCTCTGAAATCTCCAGCCAAAGAAATAACAACATTAGTTGGCGCAAATTGATTTTTAAAATAACTTAAAATATCTTTTCTGGAAATTTTTTTTAGAGTTTCTTTTTCCCCAGCAATCATCCAGCCAGCCGGCTGGTCACCATATAATAGTTTTTCCCACAGTTCTAAAATATATCCTGAAGGATTATCTTTCATCATATTGATTTCTTCAAGGATTACCCTTTTTCCCTTTTTAATTTCTCCTTCTTTAAATAAAGAGTTAAAAATCATATCTGATAGGACATCGGTGGCTAAATTAAAATGTGTTGCATTAACCTTTACCCAAAATCCTATCAATTCTTTATCAGTGAAGGCATTGAAGATACCACCGACCATGTCTAGCTCTTTGGCTATATCTTGGGTTTTAGGCCTCTTTTTTGTTCCCTTAAAGGCCATGTGCTCTAATAAATGAGAAATTCCATTGATTTCTTTTTTTTCATATTTTGAGCCAGTACCGACCAAAACCAAAAGGGTCAATGCCTGGGTGTTTTTCATTGGAAAAGTAATAATCCTTAAGCCATTTTTAAATGTAGCTTTTTTGAACATGATTAATTTAATTATAGTTTAAAATCTTTAGAATAAAAAGCGCCACGTCAGACGCGGCACATAAAAAATCTCGTCAAAATAAACGAGATTGAATAGTTCAAAAGTTGTTCTCAGACTACTTATTAAAATATAATTGTTCCCTTAAACTTTTTTCCTCTCAGTAAATTATCAAGATTTTTAAAATTTTTCCCATTAACAACAATTACTCTCATTTTTTCTTTTTGAGCCAATCTTGTGGCTAAAGGGTCAAAGGGGAAATTTAAACCAGCTTCCCATTTCTGCTTTCCTATTTTCGAGAAATCAGAAAAAGAAATATTAAAGAAAACTTTTGCATCCTTGAATTTCTTCGGATCTTTATCGTAAACATAATCTACATTTGTCAAATTGATAATCTCTTTTATTTTGTTTTTTTTGGCAAAAATTACAGAGTCATAATCTGTAGACCGGCCAGGCCTCCAACCACCCCCAACAATTATTTTCTTATTTTTCCTTATTTTTTTAGTCGGATCTTTGATAATGTCTTCTGAAACTAATTTATCAAAGAGAGATTTAATTAAAAAAGCATTTAAATAAGTTGCATAAATTCCGAGCCAATCTAAAATATCTTTATTTTTAATCTTTAATTTTTTAGCAGTTTTTTGAAAATTTCTTGCCAATTTTCCTCCCCCAACAAAAATTACAAATTTTTTTCCTCTCTTTAGCCATTTTAAAATAAACTTTCTAAATCTTTTTAAAAAAACTACATCAATTTCATCAGGGAAAACCAATGAACCTCCTAAAGAAAAAATTATCCAGTTTTTATTTTCCATTTTAAAGAGACAATTTTTCTTTTAAGACCTCAATTAAATCTTTAATTTTCACTCTTTCTTGTTTCATTGTGTCGCGATCTCTAATTGTTACATCTTGTTTTTTTAAGGTCTCAAAGTCAATAGTTAAGGCAAAAGGCGTACCTATCTCATCCTGGCGGCGATAACGCCGGCCAATTGAGTTAAGTTCGTCATATTGGCAAATAAAATGAGGTTTTAACAATTGATAAACTTCTTTAGCTTTTTTAACAATTTCTGGTTTATTTCTAACTAAAGGTAAAACTGCTACTTTAATTGGAGCTAATTTTTTATCTAATTTTAATAAGACTTCTATTTCCTTTGTTGATTCTGTTGTTTTTGTCCTTCCTCCTTTTATTTCTTGATAAGCATCGCATAAAAAAGCAAAGAGGGATCTCTCTACCCCTACCGAGGTCTCAACAATATGGGGGAAATATTTTTCTTTAGTTTCCTCATCATAATATCTTAAATCTTCCCCTGAATATTTTGCGTGATTTGATAAATCCCAATCTCCCCGGTTGTGAATTCCCTCAATCTCCCCCCAACCAAAAGGAAAGCGATATTCAAGGTCTACCTGCCTTCTTGCATAATGAGCCCTTTCTTTAGCCGGAATCTCTTCAGCTCTCAAATTTTCTTTTTTAATCCCGAGGTTTTTGTACCATTTTATTCTTTCCTTTTTCCAGAATTCAAACCATCTATCAGCTTCTTTAGGATGACAAAACCATTGCATTTCCATTTGTTCAAATTCCCGGGTTCGAAAAATAAAATTTTTGGGATTAATTTCATTACGAAAAGCTTTACCAATCTGAGCAATACCAAAAGGAAGCTTGAGTCTCATTGATTTTAAGACATTTTCGAAATTCATATAGATTCCCTGACATGTCTCAGCTCTTAAATAAGTAGCTGCGGCTTCTTCTTCTACCGGACCAACAAAGGCTTTCATCATTAAATTAAATTTTTTAGGTTTGGTTAATTCTCCCCCACATTCTGGACAACCACTCTTTTTTATCTCATCTTTTTTAAATCTTTTATGACACTTCTTACATTCCATCAATGTATCAGCAAAGCCAGCAGTTAAGTGCCCCGATGCCTGCCAGACTTTAGGCGACATCAAAATCGCTGCATCTAAGCCAACAACATTCTCATGATTTTTTATCATCTCCAACCACCAGGCTCGCTTAAGATTTTGCTTCATCTCAACCCCTAAGGGTCCAAAATCATAACCTGATTCAAAGCCACCGTAAATTTCTGAAGAGGGAAAAATAAATCCTCTTCTTTTAGCTAAAGATACAATTTTTGCCGTTAAATCTTGCATATTTTCAAATTTATGTTATTGCACTTTACCATTTTCCTCGCTTACCGTTGGATCATCTGGCAAAGTGGTATCCACTGCTCCGGCTCTCGTTTCTAATGTTGATTCTGTCCACTGGTCTTCGCCTGAAATTTTCGCTTCATTAATTAAAGTTACTATTTGACCCTTTTGATCAGAAATTGGAGTAAAGGCAACCTGGAAGGCAACATTTGGTCCAGGGCCTGAAACTCCCTGACCAGCCTCCAAATCTCCAACTTCCCAAACCATTTCCCCTGACTCAGAATCAAAGGTAATTTTTGTCTCTTCAGGAAAAATCTCCCCGGTTAATCTTACCCAATCTGGCAAAATTGCTCTGACCTTGACATTTTTTAAACCATTGTAAAAATTTTTAACCTGCCACATTATTGTATAGGTTGTAGTCTCTCCAACTCTGGGAGGAAGAGGGCCTGAATTTCCAAAAATTTCATCTTGAAAATATCCTTTTTGTAGAATCTCCAATTTCGAATTGATCTTAGTCACAAACTTTTCCTCTATTCCGTCTAAACTAATCGAGTTTTTAATTTCCGGATTTTGAATAAAAGGGAAGTCATCTTTCACTTTTACCCAAAATTCAATTCTTCCTTCTTCCATTGGTAATAATTTTTTGAGTTCAGAAATTTTGGTATAATCCCAAACAATAGTTTTTTCTTCTTTTTCAAATCGGCCAAATCCAACCTTAAGGGTATCGTAATCTAAGGCTTCGCTTTCTAATTTAACAACTAGTAATAAATTTTCGGAAGTTCTCTCCCCAATATTTTTAAAAGAGATTTCATAATCCAAGAGGTCTCCGGGATTAGCAATATATTGAGGGTTTTTATTAATCTGCTGGAAAATATATAAAGAGGGTTTAACAATCTCTATTCCTCGTAAAACTTCTTTTAATAAAACAAATTCTCCATCTCGCCAGCTACCAATTTCAGCCCGAAAAACTTTTAATTCTCCAATTTCTCCCTGTATTTTACCCAAAATTTCAATTCTTCCTCCCTCAGCTCTATTTAAAAGACCAATTTCCCATTCGGTTTTTTCTAAGCCCTGAGGTTTGGATTCCAAAAATTCAAAACCAAAAGGATATTCAATTTTTATCCATAAATCGGAAAGAGGATAATTTAGATTGGAAAAATAATTTAACCTAAATCGAATTTCTTTTCCCGGCAAAATTTTTGAAGGAAGATCGAATTCGAAAGTCAAAGGAACCTCCTTTATTAAAGTAGTTAGGGAAGTCTCTGACTCATAACGAGCTTTTAAATTCTTTGGCCGATAACTCAACCAGGCCTTAGCTATTTTAGCCTCATCTTCTCTTCCAAATAATCTGGTTTTAAAATTGAGGATTTTTTCTTCTCCCGGATAAATATCACCCAGGGATATTTCCTGCCTCAATCCGTTTTCTGGCACTATTGAATGTTCTGGATATTCAAAAATAAGTTTTGCTTCCTCTAATCTGACATCACCATTGTTTTTATATTTCACCAAATATTCAACTTCATCAGTTAATTCTATTTCTGTTGGCCCCAAAATTTCCAATTTTAAAACCTCTTTTGAGAAAATTTGTTTTTGGTAATACCAAAAACCGGCAATTCCAATAGCCAGAGCCAAAATTACAACAAAAAAAGTGAATCTCCTTTTCATTTTAATTACAATTTTATTATATCAAATAGATTGAAAAATACTAAAAAGACGATTTTATAAGAGAGAGGTAATTTTCAGAAACATCTTTTAATTCCTTTTTAAAAGGTCTTTCAATTTTAATTCTTTTTAGAGTATTCCAGTCTTTTTTTAAAATTAGTCTTAAAATTTTAACAATATTTAAGTCAATTTTTTTAATTTTTTTTTCCTTTTTAAAACAATGGGGGCAAATTATTCCTCCTTCTTCTGGGCTAAAATAGAGAGTTTCTGGCTTTATTTTTTTTTGACAAAGAGTGCAATTATAAAGTTGGGGTTCGTATCCTAAAATAGAAAAAAAATTCCAAAAGAAATAATAATATAGCAGTGACAAAAGATTTTTACTTACCAGATTATTTAACTTCAAAAAAATATCATTTAATAATTCCCACAAATTTTCATCTTTTTCCTCACCTTTTAAAAAATCGTTTAGAATTTCAGCAATCAGGTTAGCAATTTTTAATCTTTCTAAATTCTTTCTTATATTTTTAAAATTATCAATTAAGGAAGTATCGGTTAAGGTTTTGTAAGTTTTCCCTTGAATAAACTCAATATCTGTTAAATAAAAAAGTTCAAGACCAGCTCTTAGTTTTGATTTAATCTTCCTTTCTCCCCTAGCTAAAAGTTCTAATTTACCAAAATCCCTTGTGAAGAAAGTAAAAACACGATCAGCTTCTCTTAAATCTTCTTTTTTTAGAATAATACCTTGGGTCCGATAGTGAATTGCCATTTTAAATTTCTCCTAGTTTCTTCAAAAATCTAATTTTTCGATCAATCTTTAACTTTTCATTAAAGGTTTTTGTCTTTTGCTTTGCCTCTTTTAAGTCCTTAAGGGCTTTTTTGTATTCTTTTTTCTCAATGTAGTGACCGTATTTCCTAAAAATTTCTTTTTCCATCGCCACTCTTTCTTTTTTTCTAAATAGCTTGCCACCAGAACCGGGAATAAAAGGCGAAGCTCTTCTCAATCTTTCTCTAAATTTTCTTCTACTAAGATATCCTCTTTTCCCAAAAAAATTTTCTTTTGGTTTTTTCTTCATAAAATATTGTTAACTTTTATATTCCTCCTAATTTTTTTAAAAATCTCATTTTTTTACTTATTACTTCCCTCTCTGGGCCAGGATGTTTTTTATATTTAGCCTTTCCAATTTCCCGAATGAGTTTTTTATATTTTTCTTTAGAAGTAAACGCATCAAGTTTTTTCCCGAATAATTTCTTTTCCATTTCAACTCTTTCTGGTAGGCCAAACATCTTGCGACTAGTACCAGGGACAATAGGATTAGATTTTCTTAAAATCTCTCTAAATTCTTTTCTTGAAATTTGTTGTTCTTTTTTAAATAATGGCATATAAATTTAATTTATTTTAATTTTTTAATTGCCAACCATAATTTTTCTCGATTGATTTTGGGATTTTCTTCAATATCAAAAGTTAATTTAGACTTTTTGCCAAATTGAAGTCCTTTTGCCTTAGTTTTTTTCAAAATAAAATCTTTATTTTCAACCAAAATTTTATTTAAATTAGGATATCCTAAAAAATAAACTAAGATCCTGTCTTTTGGTTTTAAGCCAGCCTTTTTTCTCATTTCCTGTAAGTTTCGAATAACTTCTCTGACCATCCCCTTTTCTCTAAGTTTTGGTGAAATTTTAATATTTAAAGCAATTTTTATTTTACCTTCGCTTTCTAAAATCCAATTTTTCTCTTTTTTAATATTCCTTACAATTTTAATTTCTCTAATATTCAATTCTTCCTTTATCAAGTTTAGTAATTTTTTATCAATTTTTAATTTTGGTTTTTGAATCTTCAACTTTGTTAAAGGCTGTCTTACTTTTATTTTAGCCCTCATCCGGGATCTGAGCCCTAGACTAACAATTTTTCGGACCTGATCCATTTTTTTATTTAAAGTTTTATCAATCAATCTTTTATCTCCTTTTGGCCAGTCGGAAAGATGAACGCTTTGGAGTTTTGCCTGCCCCATAGGAAGCCGGAGGCTTTCCTTCGAGGACTTTTGATCCCGTACCAGAAACTTTGTTTCGGTACGGGGCATGCTTTTAATCTTTTGATAAATTTCTTCACTTAAAAAAGGAATAAAGGGAGCGGTTAATTTAGTTAAGGTTAAGAGTAAATAACCCAGGGTGGCTGAAGCTTCTTTTAGTTCCTCTTTTTTTTCTGGATGATGAAATCTTTTTCGCGACCTTCTGATATACCACTGAGAAAAATCTTCAATAACAAACTTTTCTATATTTCTGGCAGCTGAGGTTACGTCAAAATCTTCTAAATTCTTGGTAACTACTTGAATTAATTCATTTAATCTTAAAATAGCCCATCTATCTAAAACATTTCTACTTCTCCTGGACCACAATTCCCACGATCGTGAGAATCGCAGCCCACCATAAGTGTTGAAAAAAACAGAGCAGTTCCAAAAAGTCATAATAAATCTTTTTAGAGAATCTTGGATTTCTCTTTCAGAAAAACATTTTGCTTCCCCTGGTTGATTAACAGTGAAAAAGTACCAACGGAGAGTATCTGAACCGTACTTTTTAAAAATTTGCCAAGGATCAACCATATTCCCTTTTGATTTTGACATTTTCTCCCCTTTTTCATCTAAAACAAGGCCCAAAGATATAACATTTTTATAAGAAGGGCCAAGCCCAAGTAAAGTTGAAATTGCCAACAAAGTATAAAACCACCCTCTGGTTTGATCGATGGCTTCGGCAATATAATCTGCTGGGAACTGTTTTTTTTGATCGATTAATTTTTTATTTTCAAAAGGATAATGATATTGAGCAAGAGGCATTGACCCGGCATCAAACCAACAATCAATAACTTCTAGAACTCTTTTCATTAAACCCCGGCATTTGGGGCAGAAAAATTTAACCTCATCAATATAAGGTCGGTGGAAATCTAATTCTCCTTTCTCATTTAAAGGCACTGAACTGAATTTTATTTTTCTCAATTCCCCTGTTTCTATTATTTTTCCCTGAAGTTTTTGCCTTATCAAATTTTCATTAGATAACCCTTTTAATATTCCTTCCAAAAGCCACAAAGGATCTCCGTGGCTAATAATTAAAATAGTTTTCCCTTTGTGTCTTCTATCAATCTTTTTTATAAGACTAATCATCCTTTTTCTACAATCTGACCAACTCTCTCCATTTTTCGGTCTTTTGTAAAACCTCTCTTTTATATCTATAAAAATTTTATAAAATTCTTCTATTTTACATCCTTGATAAATTCCGAAGTTCATATCCCTAAGCTTTGAGCTAAAATTTATTTTAAGGCCGAGTTCTTTAGCCACAATTTTAGCGGTTTGACGAGCTCTTAAAGAATCTGAAGAATAAATTAGATCGATTTCTCCTTTCCTTAATTTTTTAGCTAAAGATTCTATCTCTTTTTTTCCTTTTTTAGTCAGAGGATAAGAAGAAAATCCTGGCCAATCATATATTATCCCTTTCTTTTTTGTTTGATGAAACGTTTCGCCGTGTCTTAAAATAAAATATTTATTTTCACTAAATTTTTGAGAAATCAAATCTTTTTTTGAACTAATGACTTCTAAATTTCCACATCTTTTGCATTGCCAAATGGGCAAAGGAGTACCCCAATACCTTTCCCGAGAGAGTGCCCAATCTTTAACTTCTTTTAACCATTCGCCAAATCTCCCTTTTTTTATATGAGCTGGAATCCAATTTATTTTCTGATTGTTTTTAATCAAATCTTTTTTAATCTTCTGCATATTTATAAACCAGCTCTCTTTGGCGTAATACAGAAGGGGAGATTTACATCGCCAGCAAAAAGGATAATCATGCTCATATTGTTCTTCCTTAAAAACGAGATTTCTTTTTTTAAGATCTTCAGAAATTTCAGGATCAGCGTCCTTAACAAACATTCCTGCCCATTTTTTTACCTCCGGTTTAAACTTTCCTTCTTCATCAACGGTTAATAAAATTGGTAAGTTATTTTCTTTTCCTACAATCATATCCTCTACTCCAAAAGCCGGAGCAATATGGACCAAACCGGTCCCTTCTTCTAATGAAACGAAACCACCGGCAATAACAAAGTAGGCCTTTTTCTCTGGTTTTATAAATCTAAAGAGAGGTTTGTATTGCAAATTAAGTAGTTCTTTGCCTTTAATTTTCCTAAGAATTTTGTAATCTCGGCCCAAAACCTTTAATCTTCCTTTAGCTAAAATTAAATCTTCTCTACCTACCCTTGCTTTAATATAAGTGAAATTTGGGTTCACAGCTATTGCCACATTACCTGGTAATGTCCAGGGAGTAGTTGTCCAAATCAGTAAATAAGTATTTTTTTGATTTTTAACGGGGAGTTTTACATACAGGGCTGGTTCTTTAATTTTCTTATATCCCAAAGCTACCTCATGGCTAGATAAACTTGTTCCACATCTTGGGCAATAAGGAACAACTTTGTAATCTTTGTATAATAATCCTTTTTTGTAAATTTGTTTTATAATCCACCAGATGGTTTCGATATAATCTGTCTCGTAAGTGATATAGGGGTCTTCCATATCAACCCAATAACCGATTTTCTCGGTAAAATCCTTGAACAAAGGAATATATTTTTGAACATTCTTTTTGCAAGCCCGGTTAAAGCCAGCTATTCCGTATTTTTTAATATCCTTTTTGGTTTTAAAACCCAATTCTTTCTCTACCTCCAATTCAACCGGGAGTCCATGGGTATCCCAACCATTTTTCCTTTCAACACGAAATCCCCGCATGGTTTTAAATCGGGGAATTATATCTTTGAAAATCCGGGATAAAGCATGGTGGATTCCGGGGAGAGCGTTAACTGTGATTGGACCATCGTAAAATACGAAATTCTTGGCCTTTTTTCGCTGCAAAATTGATTTTTCGAAAATCTTATTCTTTTTCCAAAACCTCAAAATCTTTTCTTCAATTTTTGGAAAACCTATCTCCATATTATTTAAAATATCATTTTAGCCGGTTTTTTTCAAATAAAAAGGCAGAGTTTTGATTTTCTGCCATATTGCTTTTTTCTTTTTCTGCGCTGAATATCGTCACTTTTATACCCACTCCTTTTAAAAGGACTATTAATTGTTCTCTTAGGGGAAGTTTAAGTATTTTTTCGTCTTTTAAAAGAGCTATAAATTGTTTTTCTTCTGATTGTTTTTCTTTGAGAGTTAATTCAGGTATTCTTTCACCAATATCCGGGCTCATTCTTTCACCTTATTTTTCTTCTTAACATATTTTTTGAGAAACGTTAACTACATTCTTTCGGGAGCTGAAATTCCCATTAAATTTAAAGTATTTTTAATTACTGTTTTGGTGGCCAGAATTAATCCTAAACGGGCCTCACGCAATCCTTTGACTTCGCTCAGGACTTTACAGTCTCGATAAAATTGATGAAATGCAGTAGCTAAATCTATTGCATATTGGGGAATTCTCTGAACCTGATAATCCTTAGTAGTATCCTCAATAATCTCTGGAAATCTAATAAGTTGTTTAATTAAAGTTAATTCGCTGGGATGAGTAAGCAATTCTAAATTTTTCACCTTCTTACTCTTGATTTTTGCCTTTTTAAAAATACTACAAATTCTAGCATGGGCATATTGGACATAATAAACAGGGTTCTTCTCAGACTGCTCTCTGGCTAAAGAAAGATTAAAATTCAGGTGAGTATTAGTTGATTTTTGTAAGAAAAAGAATCTAGTAACATCAGAACCTACTTTATCAAGTAACTCATCCATAGCCACATAAATACCTGCTCTTTTTGACATCTTTAGTTTTTCTCCTTTTTCAAAAATAGTAACAAATTGCAGAAGAATAATGTCAAGTTTACCCTTATGACCGAGAGCCTGAACTCCAGCCTGTAACCCAGCAACATCTCCTGCATGATCAGCTCCCCAGATATCAATCACTTTATCAAATTTTTTCTTCTCAAATTTATATCTGTGAAGCGCGATATCTCCAGCTAAATAAGTTTTCCAGTCATCTTTTTTAACAACCACCCTGTCTCGCTCATCGCCAAATTTTGAGGACTTAAACCACAAAGCACCTTCTTTTTGGCAGATTAAGCCTTCTTTTTTTAATAATTCTAAAGCTTGATCGACGGCACCAGATCGATGGAGGCTTGTTTCTGAAATCCATTCATCATATTTAATACCTATTCTATCGGTCGTTTTCTTAATCATCTCTTTAACAATAACTTGGGCCGCCCGCTCACCTGCCTTGTAGGGATCTTTTTCTTTAATTTTTTTATTTAAATAATCGATGTATTTACCTTTGTATTTTGCCTCACTATCTTTTAAAACAGAATGGCCTAAGGTTAAAACCTGCATCCCATAGTCATTAATATAATAAGCTTTTTCCACTTTAAAACCGGCCCTTTTAAGAATGTTACCTAAAACATCACCAAGTGGACCTCCTCTGGCATTACCAACAGTTAAGGGCCCTGTTGGATTGGCTGAGATAAATTCAACTTGAATTTTTTTACCTTTGCCAAGATTTAATTCTCCAAATTTTTCTCCGCTCTTTAAAATCTCTAAAAGCTCTTTTTGTAAATATTCCTTTGAAAGAAAAAAATTAACAAATCCCGGCTTGGCAATTTCAACCTTTTCAAACATTTTTGATTTTTGATCTTTGAGCTTTAATCTTATTATCTTTGCTATTTCCACTGGTTTCTTTTTTACTTCTTTTGCAATCTGGAAAGCGATATTGGTTGAATAGTCACCGTGTATTTTTTCTTCTGAATGCTCAATTTGAATTTCAGGAATTTTAAATTTAGGAAAAACTTTTTCCTTTTGAAGTTCTTTTATTGAGTCTTTTATTAAATTAGCTATTTCTTGTCTTATCATTACTTTTAGTTTATCTTATTTCGCTTAAAAATTAAAGGATTTAATGTTAAACTAAAAGTGATGAAAGTCTTAGCTGAAAACAAAAAAGCTTTCTTTATTTACCAAATCCTGGAAAAATTTGAGGCAGGAATGATTTTAATAGGCCAGGAGGTAAAATCAATAAAGTCAGGAAGAATAAATTTAGCCGGGTCTTATGTCGTTTTAAAAGATAAAGAAGTTTATTTAATTGGCTGTCATATTCCTCCCTACCAGCCAAAAAATATTTCTCCTGATTACAATCCAGAACGTTCTCGAAAGCTTCTTTTAAAAAAATCAGAAATCAAATATTTGATCGGGAAAGCGAAACAAAAAGGCTTGACATTAATACCTTTAAAAGTTTATACTAGAAGAGGTAAAATAAAGATTGAGTTTGCTATTGCTAAAGGAAGAAGAAAAGTTGATAAAAGAGAATTAATCAAAAAAAGAGAAGTAGAAAGAGAAATAAGAAAGGCCTTAAAAAAATATTAAGGAATCAAAAGAGCGAAACGAGCGAACGCAGTGAGCGAGGCAACTAAGGGGGTGAAAGGAATCGACAGAAATTTAACTAAGGTAGGCAAGCCGAGTATTCTGAAAACTCGTTAAACTTTCAGAAAAAGAATAAACGCCAATTTATTCAGAAAACCTGCTTTAGTTTACGTTTAAAGCAGCGCTAACTTTAGCCATTCTCGATAACTAAAGTTGGTGTCATATTATTGAGATAGGTAGCTCTTTTTAGATCCGAAAAGGCTATTGAATCAAAAAGGGTCAAAGGTAGAGAGATTTTGCTCAATTTTAACTTTCTACTTTTCTTCAAATTGGGCTAAGCCTGTAGATCTATCTTTAGAAGAATTTCTGGATGCGAGTCCAATTCTCGCCACCTCCACTAAGAAATTTTTAAAAATATCCTCAGAAAACCATTAGTCAACAACAGAATAAGGGCTTCTCAGGTTAGGGTAATTGATGAAACCGGAAAGCAGTTGGGAGTTATGACTTTAAAAGAAGCGCTCCAGATAACCAGGGAGCGCAATTTAGATTTAATTCAGGTTACTAAGAGGATTGAACCACCAGTTTGTAAAATAATGGATTATGGCAAATATCTCTACTCGCTTCAAAAGAAAGAAAAACAAACCAAAGCGAAGAGAACCGGCCAAATCAAAGGAATAAGACTCTCTTTTAAAATCTCTTTACATGATATGGAGACTAGAGTTCATTTAGCAGAGAAATTCTTAAAAAAAGGAAATAAAGTTAGAGTAGAGATGAAATTAAGAGGAAGAGAAAAAGCCCTTCCAAATTTTGCTAAAGAAAAAATAGGTAAATTTCTTGAAATGTTAAGAGAATCAGTTCCGATAAAGATTGAGAGGGAATTAAAAAGAGCGCCAAGAGGCTTTACAATAATTATTTCAAAAAAATGAAAACAAGGAAATCTATCTTAAAAAGATTCAAAATTACCAGAACTGGAAAAATTTTAAGAAGGTCGACCGGCCTTGATCATTATCGAGCAAAGAAATCAGGAAAAAAAATAAGAAAAAGTCGAAAATGGATTAAACTTTCAAAGGCCGAAGCTAAAAAAATAAAAAAACTATTGTATGGTTAGAGTGAAAAGAGGAAAAATTGCCCATAAAAGAAGAAAGCATTTATTGAAATATACGAAAGGTTTTCGTTGGGGAAGAAAGTCAAAATACCGAGCAGCAAAGGTAGCAATATATCATGCCTGGACACACGCTTATCAAGATAGAAAAAGAAAAAAGAGAGAAAGACGAGCGCTCTGGCAAATTCAAATTAATGCCGCCTGCCGCCAGCATGGCCTATCTTATAATAAATTTATCCATGGCCTAAAACAAAAAAAGGTCGAACTCGACCGAAAAATCTTAGCTGAATTGGGAAAAAATCATCCCAAAATTTTTGAAAAAATTGTAGAAGAAGTTAAAAGTTAATTTTAAAATTTTATATTAAAATTACATCAAAGGGGTAAAATTTTACCCTTTTTTATTTTAATTCCTTCTCTTTTAAGTAAAATTATCTTTTTCCTTTTACCAAGATTATAGCCACCTACCTTTCCATTCGATTTTATTACTCGGTGGCAGGGAATTTTAAGATTTTTGTTTTTATTTAAAATGTTTCCGACCGCTCTCCAGGCCCTTGGCGAACCTGCTGTTTTAGCAACTTCGGCATAGGTCATAACTTTTCCTTTTGGAATCTTCTTAACAACTTTGAAAACTTTTTTCTCAAACCTCATTTTACCTCAATTATTATTTCCTCGGGTATCTTTTTGGAATAATTTAATAAAAGCTCAGTGGCCCTAATAATTATTTCTTTTTTTATTTTAGGGGCCCGCCGAAGGCGGGAGGGTGGTGGGTGGGTTGGAGTCCCAAAGTCTCTAATCAAAACTGTTGGCCCTGGAAAATTTTCAGGTTCTAATATTAAATCTCCTCTTTTCTCAGATTTTCTTAATTCTTTATTTTCTTTTTCATTTCTTCCTACTAAAATTAAAAATTTATTTTCTCCGCCTTCGGCAAGGCTTCGGCGGACGAGCCAAAAAACCCTTCCTTTTCTCAAAATCTGGGCATCATTTCCATCAAAATCTGGAAATTCTTTAAAAAGAATTTTTAATCTTTTTGAATATTGTGGGTCTGTTAAAATACAACCCCCAGCCGGACTAGGGAATTTTTTAATTTTAAATTTTTTGGCTAATTTAATTTGAGGTTTTCTTGATTTTCCTCGAATTGAAAATAACTTTTCTCTATTTACAAAATCTTTTTTTTCATAAATTGTTTCTGGCAATAATTTAGTAGAAAGTGGTCTTAAAATTTGATTTATGAGATTGGCCTCTTTTTCAATTAATTTAAATGTGCTTTTATTTTGGGAAAAAGGTCTTTCCCCTAAAACTTCACCAGTTGCCAAAATATCAAATTTCCCTTTTTTCATTATTTTTTTTGCTTCTTTAATCATTAATAAATGACAATCAATACAGGGATTAAAGCCTTTTCCATAACCGAAGCCGGGATTTTTTAAAATTTTCAAATGCTCTTTACTGAAATCGATAATTTTTAATTTCAATTTTAATTTTTTAGCCGATTTTTTAGCTAAACTACAATCAAAAAAATAACTTCTAAAACAAATTGGGGTAACTTTAATTTTCTGCTCCAATAAAATTTTTGCAGCTAAAATAGAATCCAATCCTCCAGAAAAAAGCAAAAGGCATTTTTTCATAAATTTTTTAAAAAATTATTTGCTTTTTCTAAAACTTCTTTTGCATTTTTAAAAGTAAGCTGCTCTAAAGCTTCCTCATAAGGTAGCCACTTGTATCCAATATGCTCAAAAGATGTTCTAACCTCTTTTGTTTTTGTTTCTGCTAAATAAAATGTAACAATCTTAAAAATTGTTTTGTCTTTTAATTTAAAAAAATATTTTATATTTTCTTTAAATCCAGGAGTAAATTCGATATCTTCAATTCCAGTTTCTTCTTTAATCTCACGCCTAGCTGTATCTTGGGGTTTTTCATCTCTGTTAATAACCCCTTTGGGGAAACTCCACCCAGCTTGAGATTCTAATAAAAGATAATAGGTTTTATTTCTTTCTTGGCGGAAAATTACTGCTCCGGCTGATTTCTCAAATGGCATAATTTACTTAAAAAATTTTAATAACCTCTTGAGAGAATGCGTATTGATTATATCTTTTTTCTCGGCCCAACCCCTCCGCGCTTGAGCAATTCCAAATTCAATAAATCTCAGTTGGTCTTTGCGATGGGAATCTGTATTAATTGCCATTTTTACTCCAGCTCCCTTTGCCCTCCTGATATTTTGATCATTTAAATCTAATCTTTCAGGATAAGAATTAATTTCTAAAATCACTTGGAATTCTTTTGCCGCTCTTAAAATTCTGTCAAAATCAATTTGATATTCATCCCTTCTTTTCAAAATTCTTCCTGTTGGGTGAGAAATAATTTTAATATAAGGATTTTTCATTGCTTTAATTATTCTTTGGGTCATTTTTTCTTTTGGCATTTTAAAACTAGAATGAATCCCAGCAATGGCATAATCTAATTTTTTCAGAGCCTCGTCATTTATATCAATTGAGCCATCGTTTAAAATATTAGTTTCTGCTCCTTGTAAAAGTCTAAATTTTATTTTTTTTCTTTTAAATTTTTCATTTAATTTATCTATTTCTTTTCTTTGTAAAACCAATTGCTTTTCATTTAACCCATGCTCGATTCTTAAAAATTTTGTATGATCAGAAATCCCTAAATATTCATATCCCATTTTAATTGCCGCTTGAGCCATTTCTTCGATTGTGTTTACTCCCCCATTCCACTTTGAATGACAATGTAAATCACCTTTAATGTCATTGTAATCAATCAATTTTGGCAATTTTTTAACAAGGGCAACCTCAATCTCTCCTTGGTTTTCTCTCAATTCAGGTGGAACCCATTGCATCCCAAGAGTTTTGTAAATTTCTTTTTCAGTTTTTCCAGCAATCATTCTTGAGCCCTTAAATAAGCCATATTCTGAAAGTTTTAACCCTTTATTAATAGCAATTTTTCTTAAATTAATATTATGCTCTTTTGAGCCAGTAAAATATTGTAAGGCTGAACCATATGATTTTTTTGGTAAAACTCTCAAATCCATATCAAAGCCCTGATTCATTCTAACTGAAGACTTAGTTGTTCCCTTTCCCCAGATTTTTACAACTCCGGGTAAAGAAACAAAAAAATCCATTATTTTATCCGCCGAAGCTTTAGCGGAGGCAGACTTTTTGGATTCTTTGCTAATAACTAAAAAGTCAACATCCCCAATCGTTTCTTTCATTCTTCTGACCGAGCCGGCTACATTAATTTTCTTAACTTCTTTTAAGCCTTTTAATTTTTGATAAACTTCTTTTACTACCGGTATTATCTCTCCCAATAGAAATCTCCCCCTTGATCTTTTAAAAAATTTGATTCCCTCTAAAATATTTTTTTCGGTTTTCTCTCCAAAACCAAAAAGGGGGGCAATCTTTCCACCCTTAGCTTTTTTTTCTAAATCTTTTAAGGTTTTAATTCTCAGCTTCTCATAAAGAACTTTTGCTTTCCTTGGCCCCATTCCTTCAATAGAAATTATTTCACTTAAATCAATTGGAATTTTCTTTTTGAATTTTTCGTAATATTTAATTTTTCCGGTCTTTAAGTATTCTTCAATTTTCAAAGCAATGCTTACTCCTATTCCTGGAATTTTTTTAAGAGCCTTAATTCCTCCTTTTTTATAAATTTCCCCAACATCTTCTTCTAAAGTTTCCAAGGCAATGGCTGCCTTCTGATAGGCATAAGGTTTAAAAGATATCCTTTCCATTTCAAGATAATCAGCAATTTCATAAAAGATTTTTGCAATTTCCCTATTTTTCATAAAATTAGAATGGCGTTCTAAATGGAGGGAACCGGGGGAAAAGGTGATCTCTAGGAGCAATTTCTTTGTGAATCAACAGAAGAAGGCCGGCTGAAATTATTGTGAAAATTCCCACTAAAATAAAAATAACCTTGAAACCGAAAACAGCAACAAAAATTCCGCCAATAGCTCCGGCAATTCCAGCACCAAATCCTAAAAAAGTACTATCAAGTCCCCATTCAAAAGCTTCTTTTCCTTTATCAATATGTCTCGTAAAAATAGCTGACCAGGAAGGAATAACCATTGCCATACCAATAGCATGTATGATTTGGAAACCATAAATGTGCAGGGGCTGAGAAGCAATTAGGTATCCAAACGGAGCGAGCCCAGCCAAAAATGTCCCTAAAACCATAGACCAGAAATCATCTTTCTCCCCGTGATTTTTATCAAGGTATCTACCAATCGGGATTTGAAGACTAGATTTTACAATCCAATAAATCAGTGAAGCAAAACCAGCTATTTTAGCACCTTCGACAGCGTTTCCAGCCGCAATTTTCTGAACAATAAATATGGCAAAAATAGGCCCAAGCAAGCCCCAGGCGCTATTCAAGGCAAGATCACTGGCTATTAAAATTTTTATAACTTTGTTAACAGGTTTAGACATAAATTATTCCTCTATTGAGCAGATATACATTTCACAATAATTTCTCTATTTCTTGGTCTATTATCAAAATCTAAAAAAACAATCTGCTGCCAGGTTCCTAAAGCTAATTTTCCTCCTTCAACCGGAACTGCTAAAAATGGTTTTAATAAAGCCGATCTAATATGAGCGTAAGCATTGCAATCTCCCCATTTTTTACAATGCTCATAACTATCTTTCATCGGAGCTATTCTTTCTAAAACTTTTTTTAAATCTTTGATTAAACCACTTTCATATTCAATCGTTGTTAAACCACAAGTCGAACCAGGACAAGAAATCAGACAAGCCCCATCTTTTACCTTAGACTTTTCCAGAATTTCAGAAACCTGGTCAGTAATATCAATAATATCATTAAATCCTTTTGTGCTAATTGAAAATCTCATATTGGTTAATTATACTAAACCCTTGTTTAATCTCAAATTTCAGCAAATCGGTAAAGTGGTATCTATAATATAAAAAGCCCGAGACTACAATCCACCCACCTCTTTCCCGTAGGTGGATCCCTAAACTCTCGGGTAGTAGATCTGGGGGCTGGAGGATATTAGAATCTCTCTTTAGTAGAATCTTTCTTTAATTTAATTACTGTGTAGGAATATAAGGCGCGCAAGCTGGCACTTGGCTAAGGGCGGTTAACGCATCTTGGCATGCTTGAGCTACAGCCGTGCACTCATCTAATCCAGCCTTATACTGATCTAATCCCGCTCCGCACTCTTTCAATTTAGCTCCTAAATCTGTTGCTGTTGCCTTGCATTCCATTGCACCAGAGTATAAATTATAAGTGAAAACTGCCAAAATAATCAATACCAGAATTAAAATAACTATTACAATATCTTTTGCCACCGTTTTTAATTTCTTTTTTAATATTAAAAAAACTTTATCGATCTTTAATATTTATTTTAACTTATTTACCGCTAAAACAAAACCCCGAGAAAAACCCTCGGGGCGGCGTGGATGATATTACCTGTCCTCCGTAATCTTAATGAAGGAAGAGAACCTATTTAGCCTTTCTCTGATTTTTTTTCTAGTTCCTCAATCTTCTTTTTTAATTCAATCATCTTCAGTTCCCTCCCCACCGCTAATTTATGAAATCTTTCAAGTTCTTCGTTTTTCTTTCTTAATTCTTCTTCGACCCTCTTGCGCTCGGTGATGTCACGGGCACTTCCTAAAACTAAAATTCGGCCCTTAAATCTTACTATATTTCCAGTGACCTCTGTTAGAACTCGACTGCCGTCTTTCCTAATTAGTTCTATCTCCTCAGCTCCCACAGATTTACCCAAGGCATGTTGAACTAAACGCTTAGCTACTTTCGGGATCTGATCCTTAGGTAGAATTTTTGCCCTCAACATATTCTTTCCAATTAATTCTTCCTTTTTGTAGCCAATTATTTTTTCTGCGGCTTTATTACTGTCAATAAAGTTTCCCTTTAGATCGTTCAGAAAATAGCCGTCTGGTGCGTTTTCAAATAATATCTTAAGTAGCTCCTGTGATTCCTTGAGCTTTTTCTCTATATCTTTTTGTTTGGCAAGTTGTTCTTCAAGTTCTTTTATCTTTTTATTTAATTGATCTATTTTTTTATCCATAAGAATATTTTTCTAAATATTTAGATATTTGATATTAGAATTCTAAAAACTAAAGATGATTAGATGAAGCCTTTATTTAATTATACTCCATAATTGCGAAATAAAAAACCCGAGAAAAACTCTCAGGCGGGAATAACTCGCCCTAGTGGATAATGTTAGAGCTAGTTTAATAGAATTACTTACTCCAGAAATCAAAAATCAAAAAGGATTTAGTTGAAAATTTCATAAAATTAACCTTCCTATCCAGCACAGGACTCCTCTATCTCATCTAAAAAAATTCCATCTATTTTATTTTTAATTGGATCAATGATTATAGCTCCTTGAAAGATATTAAGGCATATTGAACCAAGCTTCTCCCAGCTTTCAACCCCGCTCCCATGTATCGCTACTACAAGTTTAGGTCTAAAAGGAATCCACTCATAGCTAAATCTGGTGAATTTTTCTCCATAAAAACCTAAACACGCTGTTAATTTGATTGGTTCTCCTTCTCTTTCTTTATTAATAAAATCCTCTATTTTTGGACAAACAGAAGAAAGCTGGCCTGCAATATCTTTTATTTCTTTTCCTTCATATATAATTTCATGTCCAAGTATTTCTGCGTCACTACAAGTATCTTCTTTTACCTTGATTATTTTAGCTTTTGCCTCAATTACTGAATCTTCAGGAACATCTATTTTTTCTTTAAAACAAATACTATTCTGTGGCCACCTAATGCTTTTACCCCAATAAGCGCCTTCTACCCACATAGTTTCATTCTCTTCTAGTGAGATTAAATATGTGGCCGGGATATCCATGAATTGTGTTGGATAAATCTGGACACCTGGTTCCGATACTTGATAAACAGGAATTCCATTAATTTCTCCGGCTACTGGAGGCGGGATATAAGGAGTTCTTCTATTCGCCATCCACCACTGCAAAAATAAAATCCCTCCAACAATAAGGAGAATTAAAATCACTAAACTTAAGACGTATTTAAAATTCATAATCTATATTTGTTATTTTTTCCTTAACGACCTGTCATTTTTATATTATCACCAAAAAATTTTTTAAGCAACCGAGTCTCGGGAAAAACTCTCAGGATGGGGACTCCCCTTATACGACGATTGGATGCTGCTTTTTAGGATAATCACTATTTGAATTACCACTTTACCAAAAATTCATGATATTCGTTGTCTCGGTGAACACATTTTATCTCTTCACAGATTACTGGCTTTCCTATTGCCACCTAGAAAGTGCTAGAAAGAAATCCTATGATAGTGTGACATATAATTGGATAAGTCTTAAAATTTTCAATCCTTAAAGTCACAGATTTTTTTCTTGATTGCGCTCTACTATTTTAAGATCTCCGATAGAAAAATACTTCCGCCACATCTTTGGAGCTTCTTTAAGTAATTTCTCCAGAGAAACAAAATATTTCAGAAAGATTCTAATAATTATAGAAGACTTAGATTCAAATTCTCCCATTTCCTGAAACTTTTTATCATCAAAGTTAAAAAGTCTTTTACTAATTAATAGAGTAAGAGTAGTAAGGTGCAAAGGATAATAATCCGTTGATTTTATTTTTCTATAATTGATTGGGTAACCAAGCTTTGTCATTGCATCTCTTACTTTTTTCATTCCCTCTTCCCCCTTTTCTTTGACAAGATATTCTCTTGCAGCCTTAATTATTCTCCCACTTATCTCTCCTTTTATCTTCATCAATTCATTAATTTCTTCTTTTGAAACTATTTGTTCCATAATTTTTCCTAATAAAAATACTATATTACTATTTTAGCAAAAATATTCTAAAAATTAAACCCACGAGACTACAACCCACCCACCACCCTCCCGCCTTCGGCGGGCCCCTAAACTCTCGGGCGGGCGGAAATAAAAAAAGGGCATTTGAATATGCCCTAAAAAGATTTCTGGAGTTATTGAATATACGGAGTATCTCTAACCCAGTACTAAATCCTTTAGACCAGCCTTCACCAGCTCGGGACGTTCACCTTGGCTTACGAAAAGTATCTTTCCATTTCTTTCGAAACAGACTACATCTGCACCAGATAGCTCTGAAGAAACCGTGTCTACTGCCATTCTTCTCACTATTACCGTGTCATAAATGACACGAGGTTGCGGTTCAATGCCAGCAGAATTGAAAAATCGTTTTAAGATGCTTCTCAAAAATACATTTGACTCTACTTCGCCAACTTTGCTTTCACAGACAAATACGACTGTCTTTTTGAGTTCAGGAACCGTCCATACTGCCATCTCGCCAAATTTTTCTTTCATTTTCCATCACTCCTCAAAGAACTATTACTATTCTATCAAACTCTCTAAAAAAGTCAACCCCGAGAAAAACCCTCGCCGCGCTATGCGCGGCAAGGGTGAAAATAACTTTTTAAATATTTTTCACGAATTTAATATTGTGTTTTTCTACAACTTCTTCTCTGTCAAAAATAAAGTCTGCTTTTAATTTCTTACCCTTCAAAATATGGAGGAGCCAGAATTTATCATCTGACCACATCTCGTTAAATGGAATTTCTGATTCTTTAAACCATTTTGGGGTCATTTCTTTAGTCTCGACAGGTTTTCCTTCCCAATTTTTAACTAAGAACACATGGACTTCTTGATCCCACCTTTGCTCTTTGGCAATATTGGGGAAATAAAAATTTAAAATAGCTACTTTTTCTAATTCCTTTATTTTGACCCCAATTTCTTCTTTAGTTTCTCGAATAGCAGCATCAAAGATATTTTCATCTCCTTTTTTGGGGTTTAATTTTCCTCCAACCCCATTCCATTTCCCAGCCCCAAAACCCTTCTTTTTCATAGCTAAAAGTATTTCCTTGCTCCCTTGATTTTCTTTAACTAATAAACACAAAGTCGCCTTTTTCACATTTTTAAATTGGAGCTTCCTTTACTCCCATTTTAATAAATATTCGTGATATTCATCTCCTCGGAAAGTACATTTAGTTTCTTCAAAAGTTATTTGAGAAGACCTTACTAACATTTGCACAACTCCACAAAAATAACCTCCCAAAAAACAACAGAAAATAGGATGGAGATTGAAATTTTCCAATCTTAAAATGGCATATTTTTTCTCTTCGCTAAGTTCAACTGGAACCAGTTCGCCTATAGCGTAGTGCTTTTTCCAGATTTTTGGGGCTTCTTCAAAAAAAACTCTTTGAGCAGAAAGAAAATATCTTATAAAAAGTTTAAGAATAAAGGAAACCTTAGATCCGAAAGTCCCTAATTCCTTAATCTTTTCGTCATCAAAATTGAAAACTTTCTTAATAGCTAATAGAGAGATGGCTCTTAGACCTATTGGATGAAAGCCCATAGCCTTCATTTCTTTGTATTTTATAGGATAACCTAATCTTTCTAGTTCATCTTCCAATTTTTTTAGCCCCTCCTCACCCTCCTCTTTTAAAATATATTCCCGGTCAATTTCAAAAACTACCCCCCTTGTTTCGCCCTTAATCTCCATTAACTTTTTAGCAATTTCTTCTGTAAGAATCTCTTTTTCCATATTTTTTGTTTCACCTCCGACTAAGAGTTAATTAAAAATAGAGCTAACGCAATAGGGATATAACTTGGATAATAAAACCAAAAGCAATAAGAATTAAAGCAAAATATCTTTTTATCCGGTAGCTTCTAATAATCTTTGCTCTTGAAGTTCCTTTCTTGTCATGAATTTTTTCATTCATCATTGCCGGATCTGAAAATAATAGTAGAGTTACCACCCCTGAAAAATCAATAATTAAACCGTATAGTTGTAGTTCCATATTTTATTTCCATTAGTTTCGCTTTTTATTATTCTACCAAAAAATCGCCCGAAGGGCGATTGGCGGCGGGGCGGGCGGAAATAAAAAAGCCAGGCGTTAAAAACCCGGCATAGGTTGTAGGTTATTTTGTTTTTACAACCTCTATTCTCGAGAGACAAATTTTATGATAAAGTTCTTGGCCCCAGCTATTAAACCTAAACCTGGGAATCCAGCCGAAGCTAGAAAGTGTCCTACGACATCTTTAGTCTTAATAGCAACTGTGAATCTTCTTGGATTAAGCCCACTTCTTACTACAAATTTACTAAGTTTTTCGTCGAGTCGCTCTTTAAAGTCCTCGGGGGTTGGGTACTGTTCTGAGGAGTACCAAACCAAGAAAATCTCTCTCTGTACTACTTGTACCTTTTGTTTCATAAATAACCTCTATCAGGGCTGGGACGCAATACTGAGGGTCCACTCTCTTTACCTCCTTTGTACTAGTAGCAGTATAGGGTTTAATTTAAGACTTGTCAAGCGTTGGTCAATCAAAACCCCCGAGAAAAACCCTCGCCGCGCTATGCGCGGCGAGGGCGAAAAATAAAAATTGCCCAGCCCCGCACCGTACGGTGCGGGGCCCCAGCGACGGGCTTTTTTAAATTCCCTTTAACTCCGCCCTAAATATCTTTCTTTAGTTGGAAAATGTCAGTATTTTAAACTCGGAGTCGTCCCCAACTAGTCCTATTCCATAACCGCTCGTGAATATAGTAAAGAATTAGTTTTAAAATTACTTCAAAGAAACCAACTCCAAAAGAAAGCAGAATCTCTCCTGTAAAAATAAATACTATTATCATCGTTGTCAACGTTGCGAGAAATCTCCAGCTTATTGATTTTATAATACTTCTTCGATGATTAGCTTTCATATTTTTTGTCTTTAACCTTTAACGGATTATACCAAATTAAAGCTTCGATAAGAACCCCGCCGCGCATAGCACGGCGAGGGTAAAAAATAAAAATTGCCCAGCGACGGGCTTTTGGTTTAAATTTCCCTTGCCCTGAGCTTGTCGAAGGGCTCAACTTCGGCTCGCCGTCCGGAGCTTTAGCGAAGGACGGCCTAAATTTTGTCGATTAACCGTCAGAGGTCCGTCCTCTGTTTTTTAATAAATGGCCTCGTCTTTTTAGGGTGTCTCTATCTAGAAAGAATCGATATAAAATTATTTTTTTATCTTTTATCTTCCATAGGCTTCCTGGCTTTCCCAAAACCCGTTGCAAGAGGACTAAGAATAGAGCTGGAATAGAAAATATATAAACCGATTCAATTTCAAAATAAAATCCTAATATTATTGCCGAGATTGGAAAAAGAAGCATTCCTATTGATGATCCTTTGTCCCGGGAGATAATTTTGCAAAGGAGCCACAAAGCAGCTGAAATGAGAAGAATTTTCCAAGATAATATTGAAAGCACTCCAATCAACACTGATCCTCCTCTTCCTCCCCAAAAATTCAAAAAAAGTGGCCACATCTGACCACAAAGAGCAAAGACACCAGCTAAAGCCTGAAAAGCTATTGAAAGGCCCAGTGTCTGGGCTCCAAAAACAGCCAGCACTCCTTTAAAAACATCAAGCACTCCCGAAAGTAATCCCGGCAGCATTCCCACATTCTGGATAATATTTGAACCGCTAAGCTTTTGATAACCCAATTTTCGAATATCCTTTCCACTCATCCACTTTGTAATCAAATAACCATTGGGAATGGAGGCAAAAAGATAAGAAAATAAAATCCAAAGAAATTCAATCATATAGTTATTTTAACATATTTTTACTTTTGCCATGCAATTTTTATCTTTTTTCAATTAAATTTCTCTCAACTTCGCCCTAAATTTTGGTGATTTTTTTGACGATGTTAGGACCCGTTTTATCCCATAATTTGGTTTATTATTTGCTCTGGTGATTGGTTTGCGCCAATAAAAGGCATTTTCAACTCTGCTGCCTGCCGACGTATAGTTTCCATGTATTTAATCACTAAATCTGTTTGTTCTTTTGTTTTTCCCATTGGGTTTAATCTGCTTTGGTTTTTGAGACGCTTTTTTATCTCTGCGGGGCTAATATCTAAATAATAAACCTCGTCGAATAAATCTAGCATACTAAAACAATTTCCTGAAAACCCAAAGATTATAGCTGGTTCATTTTCTTTAATGAATTTTTGCAACACCTCTCGATCCCAAAGAAACTCATGTTCGTCCAACCATTTCTTATCAGCGTTCTTTGGAAATTCAACAGGCTTTTTATCCCAGCCGAACCAATCAGAAAGATCTTGAATTTCATCAGAATCATAGATAAATGGATATTTATTTTTTAGTTTTTTTACAATGTATGTTTTTCCTGAGCCAGAAATACCAATCACAAGTATGTTTTTATTCTTCATATTTTTATTTTACCAAAAAACCGCCCTCTTGGCGATGCGGCGGGGCGGGCGGAAATAAAAAAGAGAGTATTAGTCTCTCCTATATTCTTTAAAACACTTTTTACATAAATGAATTTCACATTTAAATCCCTTATAATCAAACCAGATGTGCCAAGCTTTACGCATATATCTTTGGCAGTTAGCACAGTGAAAACCTCTATATTCTGGCTTTTGGTTTATATTCCAAGATTGAACAGTTTTTAATAATTTTTCTTTATTCATTCTTTCATTCTACCAAGAAATCGCCTTTCAGGCGATTTCTTGGTAACCTCCAAAGAAAAATTCTCGGCGGGGTAGAGAAAAATAAAAAAACGGATGCGTGACCCGTTATTTTTTTGTAGCTACGTTATGAGAGGGGATAGATATTTGTTCCAAAAATTACACCGGTTATAAAAGTGAAAAGACCGAACAAGGCAACAGCCACTAGGATTGTGATTATTGAGCCCTTGGTGCACAAATCTTCCCATAACTTTGCAACAGTGAAAGAGCCTAGTAGTGCTATTGTGACGCTTGGGATTACTGTAAAGATTAGTATTGCCCCTATTTTTTCGTTAGGGCATGAAAAGACAAAGTATTCAATTGTTACCATACACGCTATCAACGAAAGCCATACTTTCAGCCATTTTACAAAGATCTGTCTTTCGCTCCATGTAAATATCCTCATGCAGTGTTTTACCTCCAAAATCAAACTATCACAGATTCCAATAATTGTCAAAATCCTAAGAATAGAAATCGCCCAAAGGGCGATTTCTCTTGGCTCTGAACCGTGGGCAATTTTAGAAGTTGGCTTGGTTATAATATCATTTCTCTAGCATCTCTTTTAACTTATCTATAACAGCACGCTTCCAGAAACGCATCGCATACCATTCTATCAGAACCCTACCGAAAATGCGAAAAAATGGATTTTTTAATTCAACATCATAAGTATAGTTAATTTTTGTGCCCTCTGGTACTTCTTCCATCAGAAACTCTTCATGCCCGGCAGTGCCGATAGCACTTTTATTATCTGACACATAGCCAGCTGGCGGACGAAGCTGCGTTTCCATATGCACTGGAATAACCCGACCGAATGTTTTAGCTTTAGCTTCTATTGTAAGATTATTGCCTTCTCTTTTAACTATACGGAGCGATTGGGCAACAGCCGGAAAATTCTTTGGCATGTTTTCAAAATCAGTCATTATTTTGTAAATTTCTTCACGCGGCGCTTTAATAATCCATGAACCTTTTAGGCGTATTTTCTTCATACTTTAATCCTATCAAGAAATCGCCTTTCCGGCGATAGAAAATTTTCAAATTCGGTCTAAATTTTTGTCCCGTAGTGAGCGCGAAGCGCTCTACTTCGGGATTAGTGAAGGATATTAGGGCCCGTTTTTTCTCGTTAATAAGAGAGTCTTAAGAGCGATTATCGCCCAAACTATATTTAAAGCCATTGCTGGCCAAGCTTTTTGAACAAAAGTATTCCAAACAATACCAATGGCTCCAAACAAATTTAGAAGTTGATAAGACTGAGACTCGCCAGTGACTTTTTTTGTTGAAACAAGATAATAAGCAATAAGAATAAACGCCATTCCAATCCAACCAGCAATTGTCGGTGAAATATTTTCCATATTACCTCATTCTACCAAAAAATCGCCTTTCCGGCGATAAAAAATTGTCCAGCGATGGACAGTTTATTTTTTAGATATTTTCTTCTTTAACCATTTAAATAAATAATTGAATCCAACCGGAAGCAATCCAACAATTAAGACTATAGTCCATAACCACCAAAGCGGTTTTATGGTATAAGTCCAAATTCCTTTTATTAATTCTAAAGTAGAGACATCTATTATCTTCATGTAAAATTTTCGTATAAATCAACTCAAATTAAATTTCCCTCAATTTCGGCTCGCCGTCCGGAGCTTTAGCGAAGGACGGCCTAAATTTTTGTTTAAATTTCAAAAATTATATTCCCAATAGGGTTGCCACTTAAAAGGTTCGCTTAAACATTCTTCAAGAGTTTTGCCACCGACAAGTGTATCCAAACCATATTGAGTAGCACGATGACCAACAACTAAAACTATTTTGGTTGGATATTTTTCTTTTAATTCTTTGTAAAAATCGTGAACTCTCGCCATTGCCTGTTCATAACTCTCACCATTCGGAAAAGGTTCTTTAATATGCTCTTTTTCCATTGGACTTACTATATTGCTTGGTTTACCATTGTAATCTCCGTAATTTACCTCTCTTAATCTTTTATCAACGATGGTGGGTATTTTATCTCCAAATGCTATTTTAACTGTATCAACTGCTCTTTTTAAATCAGAGCAACAAATTAAATCTATTTTTATATCTTTGAATCTCTCTCCTAATTCTTTGGATTGTTCAACTCCTAACCCAGAAAGCTCTACATCTTTCCAACCAGAAGATAATCCCTCTTCGTTATCCTTACTTGTTGCGTGAGCGGAAAAGTATATTTTCATAGATTTTAAAAATTTTATCTAATTTTAGCCAAATCACCATTAAGAATTATCGGTTGCATTGCTTTAATTTCATCTTCATAAAGCATATCGGGAATTTCGTTTAGCAAAAAGATTTTCTTGCCAAAAACATAGGCAAATCCCATTTCAAGAAAGACATTACCACCGATATAACCCCTAATTCCATTTTTCTCGAAATTTAAAACTAAAATAGCATCGACTCCTTTAATTCTTTCAAAGTAATATTTAAGAGAGTTTTGTTTTATTGCTCTCTTTGAGATTTCACCGTTTTCTTTCTCTTTCATAATCTGCTCAAAGGCTACTTCACCATTCAGAATCATTTCAACAGTTTGGGGTAGAATTACCTCGTGACCCTGCTCGGTAAGATTATTTGCTATATCTCTTATTTGATTGGTGAAATCTAAACTGACACAGATTGCAATTTTCATACTTTCTTATTCTACCAAGAAATCGCCTTTCCGGCGATAGAAAATTTTTAACTTCGGTTTGCCGTAGGGTCGCC
>JAHCRE010000017.1 GCA_020148145.1 Patescibacteria group bacterium
AACATATGATCCGACAGATTTTTTGTTTTTAGCCGGATCCCACATAAGCGACATATTGTCCACTCAGGGGCTGATGAAGATTTGGGAACACATACACTTATCAGAAATTGATTCAGCAACTCATCTATAGTTAATTGTTGACTCCGTGCAATCTGTTTAAGTGTCTTTGCAGTCTTCTCCCTAACAGTGATATTTGACCAACCTTTCTCGGGCATAACATAAGGAAATACAAAACGAGAATAAAAAGCTTGACAGGTCAATTGACCGGTCAAGATAGCCCACTTGTATCGTGAACCATATGGTTTTAAACAGAAGGAGCACTCATTTGGAAATCCCATTATAAATTAGCTAATAATCTTTATATATGGATATCCTTTCTACATTATAAAAGGGAGGTCTTAATATGGTAGAATATCCGCCCTATGTAGATGCTTATGGTAAAATAAAAGATGTTTTTAATAAGATCAAAGAAGCTGCTGTTCCGCCAAAATTTACTCAAGATTTTTTACACACAAAGTTGGGTTTAAAATCAAGCAGTTATAGGGCTATGGTACCACTACTAAAGAGATTGCAATTTATTGATGAAGCCAATATACCAACCGCTGTATATAGAGATTATAGGGACGAAAGTAAATCTAAAATAATTTTAGCTCAACGTATAAAAGCTGCATATTCGGAACTTTTTGCTGCACATGAATATGCCCATGATCTTAAAAGAGAGGATTTAAATTCTAAGCTTGCAACAGTTCTTGGGACTTCGAAGGATGACAAAACAATTCCAAAAATATCTGGGACCTTTATAGAACTTCGTAAATTAGCTGACTTCGAGCAGAAGATACCAATAAAAAAAGAAGAAGTTAAAAAGATTGCAGCAGAAAAACCGACAGAATTTACACCAAAGTTAGGTATTTCATATACAATTAATCTAAATCTGCCAGCAACCCCTGATATTGAGATATTTGACGCGATTTTTAAAAGTCTTAAGGAGCATCTTCTGAAATGAAAAAAGAATCTGATTTGAGTGATAAACTGTTGATATTTCAAATGAAAAATCTAATGCTGGAGAAGAGTTTAGCTAAATTAGAGGAATCTGGCATAGAAATAGGTCATGTAGAAACCATCAAAAAAGATCAACTAGTTGACACAGATTTATTCGAACATGAGATTCTGAAAAAAGCAGAAAAAATGGCGGATTTTTATATTTTATATTTTAGTTTAGAAAACAGTGTACGTAAGTTGATTACTGACGTTTTAAGTGAAAGACAGGGTCCTGAATGGTGGGATGAGAAAGTTCCAGATGGTGTAAAGGGCGAGGTTAAAAAAAGACAGAAACAAGAACAGGAAACTGCGATGTCAATCAGGTCAGATGACCCCTTGGCTTATGCAAATTTTGGTGAATTAATAGACATATTTAACGCAAATTGGTCTGATTTTTCAGATATACTTCGTAGTCAAAAATCTGTGCAAGAAGTCTTATCTCAGTTCAACAGAATAAGGAATGTAATTGCACATAGTTGTGAACTTAATGATGATGAAATCATCAGATTTAAATTACTTATAAAAGACTGGTTAAGAATTCAAACATAAAATAATTATCTAGTTTTTTCTCCCGTCCAACAGGAGTATTTTCAATGGCCTCAACATGACATGATTGGTTGGATAGTCAGAAAGTTATGGAGAATGTAATACGATGTTATTGGATAAGAAAAATATAAGTAATTCAAAATAATTGATAAATCAAATTTAGATTAAAATATCAGAAGGTTAATATAAATGGCATATAAAAAAATTCATTTGATTACTAACGAATTTTTTCTGAAGGAATCAGTAAATAGATTCGTAAAGATCAAGAGTGATTTTTCAAATGATGAAATTAAATATCCTAATTTTGGTCATTATCCAAAGCCTCCTGAAGATCAATCTTTGCGAGTTAAAATAGAATTTTCTAATGAAGAAATCGAACAAAAAGCATTAAAAACTGTTAAACAACTTGTGGGCGATGGCTATATTAATGACTTCACTCCCAATCGCTGGGTGGAAAGGAATCCATCTGAAAATGTAAAATCTGCGATTACCTTGAGTAGTGAATGCGCCGTTAAGTTATCAAAACTAGATGAATTTGAAAAAATATGTCAATCAAACCTTTTACCTAAACCATTTTCTCTATGTTTCTTCAACGAATTATTTGATGTAATTGAAATTTCTTTAGGATTTGAAAAAAAGGTAATTAATACAATTATGAAAAAGCATGGTCTAACAAGCATCATTAATCATTCAGTCGATGCTGTAGAATCTACAATAAAACCTTTTAAATCGCAGTTCTCCAATCGACGTTTTTTCGAAAGATTTATACATATTTTGGACAACGATCTCTTGATCTTTCCAGAGGTGGAGTATCCTGAATTTTGGAAACCTTTTTATGAGAAAAATAAGCTAAATTCAGAGTCATTTATTGATACTTTAGAACGTTTTTGTAGTGAATTTAAAAAGTAGTATTTTATTCATAAAATTATTAGATTGCATTAAGATGATAAATTAAGGTGACTATTGTAACTGATTTTCTCATGTCCAACAGGGGTACTTTCACTAATCTCCTAAAGGAAGAAATAGTTGAATAAACCAGATAATATATGTATTTTTATAAAAATGAATTAACGTACACCAATCCTATTTACAACTAGTGATGCTTGGGCGACTGTACAATTTAATCCAAAATACTGATTTGCAAAATATTGTAATTTCTTGGTTCTCTTTTCCTCAATAAAGATATTCATCCTAACAGGTTTATTAGAAAAAACTTCCTGTGCAATATAGTCAAGACAACCATTCATGCTTAAAGATGATGCCAAACAGCTATCAATCTCTTTTGTTATTATTCTAAGGCAATTTATCAGTTCAATTGTTTCATTTTCCGAGAAATTAGTAATATCTTTTTTAGAAAAATCAAGATGTATGCAGGTATCGGAAGAACCCCAAAACGCATTAAGTAATTCACCGTTATTCTCTATTAAATCTTTAAAAATTGGAGCTAACGTTTTATTGTGATGAGTAAAGTGATTTCTACGCAAGCGAAGATATGCAAGAGTCCCAATAAGCTCTTGATCAGGCAAATTGCAATGAGAGAATCTCAGTGTTTCTATAAATGTCATTTCAGGAGTGTCTCTTGTTGTTTTTATAAATGTAGAAGAGTTTATATCTTTCAGTAAAACTAAAGATCGAATTAGATATCCTTTGACAACTTCATAACTAGTTGAAAAGTATGATCCAAAAGTTAATTTTCTGTTATCCTTTAGAAATTTCGGTAATTCATTAAGTCTGACATGAATTTTTAAAGAATATTTATTCTTTGCAAATACATGTGTAGTAAAATGGTCTTCTACATCATCGCTAAAATCCCTTAGTTTTCGTTTGAGTTCTTCCTCACTAAAAAGATAAAACATAAGCTGGTCATTTATAGAGTTAAGAATTTTGATAAATTCCGTTCCAATTGGCGTTTTATTCATATATATTATAATGTCTTTCTGTTATATCAAATTTTTTTCTCATGTATAACAGAAGTTGTAAATCTAAAAAAGTTAATATGATTCAGATTTTATATACCTGTATGGTTTCCTTAGAAAGTACAATAAAAGCTCAATATGCTAAAAAATTTGAGAAAAATGATTGGTTTACCTTTAAATTAGTTGCAGATTATTATCTTGAATCGGCAGCATTACTTTTAAAGAAAGATATTTATGCAAATTATATAAATGATGATCTAAAACTTCTAATTAGAAATCGTCAAAAAAGGCTTTTTATAGGGATTGGATGTGAGTTGCTTTTAAAGGTGCTGTATTTGAAAAATGGTTTTTGTATAAACTTAGTTATAGATAATAATGGTAAAAAAATCATGAAAAAGTTTCCATACCTGTTAAACGAATTTGATAAACTGAAATTCAAAAAAGATGATACTTACACTATGAATCCTCTAATTCAAAAAATAAAAAAAATACAAGGAATAAAACATCTTAAGGAAATTCAAAAGGGTTTGAATATTGCTAAAGTCTTTCGTAATAAGGAAGGACATTCTTCTACTTTATGGCACAAATATGAACCTCAGAATTATATAGATATTGAACATGCAATTCAATATTTATATGATGAGGGGTTTCATGAAAAATTAGATATAAAAATTGCATTTGGGAAAAATCAGGAGGGTTTATTTAATATAAAAAATTAAGGATGTTATAATGCCTTTAATAAAAATTAAGAAAGATATTATTCCAGTTGTTTCAACTTTTCTGAAAGATGATTTTGAGAATGTGAGTAAAAATAAATTCAATAGTAGACATGTTGAGGTTAAGTTTGGACCAATTGCTTTTCAACAAACAAAAGATCTAAAACCAGTTGGAGAACCATTATATATTACCAAACCAATCTTTCTTGAAGTGCCTTTTTCATTTTTTCATAAAAAAAATGACAATATCTTTAGGGGACCAAAACTTAACGAAAAGTTGGAACTTTATACCCACAAAGAAATTTTGGAAGGATTTTTCACAAGAGATAACAGATATCTCAAAAATACTCAAGAAAGATCCATTATTATTTCGTTCTCTGATGTGGTTAGGGCATAGGCTGGAATCAAAAAGTGATATCCAATCCTTTTTGGATTGTTATCGAATCCTTGAAACTCTATCAAATAGAGAGTTCGATTTAATGTTAAGCGACATCGACAATTTTTTAAGTAAAAATTCAAAATGGGTCATTTATGTAAAAAGTAAAAAACCATTAAAATTCAGGCCTGAGGGCAGGAATCTAACTGAAGCATATGCAATACATAGATGGAATATGAAAAAAACCGAATGGAGTTTGATAAAAGACCTAAGGGACTCAATAGCACACGGTGAAAATCCAGACGTTGAATTTAAAGATTATTTTAGGAACACTTTTATTAAACTAGACAATTTCATAAAAACGATATTAAGAAATGAATTGGAGCATCTATTGAAAACAGATATAATACTTGCAAGCGAAGAAAGATTAGTGACAATAACTCCCGATAAAAAATTCATTATGAAACCATTACATAAGTGTTCAAAGAGTCTTAAAATAGCTTCAGAATATCGAATTGAGGGGATTTCTAAAAAGAAATTTGAAAACATTATTTCAAACTTAAAGATTGATGAAGCTAAGAAATTAAAATTATATTATCAGTATCGTTCTAACAATATATTAGCAAAAAATGTCCCGTTAGTTATTTATGAGAAAAATGAAATAATAATTAATAACCACGATCATGGGGGATCTATTTCTATAAAAGGCGATAGGAAAAAATAAATCACCTAAATTTGAACAAAAAAGCATCTTCAAAACTCTCCTATTCAACAGGAGTACTTTCACTGACCTCCTACAGGAGTATATAAGATAGGAACTCCTTATGTTTCTCCATATAAAATGGTATTGATTACCGGGTGTACGACCACCCAGTAATCTGAGACCATAATAGGTGAATATTATGATCCCGAACAAGACAAATACAGAAAATAGTAGAAATAATTTTGTACAATTGAGGCTGGGAGAAATTGAAAATCAAAAAGAAGATGTTATTTCTAAGATAGTTGAAAAACCTAAAAGAAAATCACAAGAGTTAGCTGAATTAGTCGGGAAAAACAGTGAGATACTATCAAAATATCGAAAGTTTCTCTGTCGAGAATACCGTAAGGAGAGCACAACTGTCAATAACAGCCGAATTTTCCCCACTTTTAACAATTGAAAAGTGCGCCACCTTTTTATAGATTTCTTTTTTACACATATTCATACAACCTCTATTTTTCTCCTGTTCCCATCAAACCATA
>JAHCRE010000018.1 GCA_020148145.1 Patescibacteria group bacterium
TACTCCACTAACATTTTTCTTGTAATAGTGTTTTCCCATGAAAATTGAGTAAATAAGCCTATTTTAGGCTTAGAATGAGAGGGTATTCTCAAATATGGCTCGGAATTTAGAGTTATAACTGAGGGTGGTGTTTATGTGAACATGGAAAATAATAAGCCGGCCTCTTCAAGTTGTGAAGGTGGCCGGTCTTTTGGAAAAGTATAGGCCTAAACTTTCTGTTTGTTAGGGTAACCTAATAAGTTTCATGGTGTTTGGTGTGGTTTAGTATTTGGGTTATGATATATGGGTGTTTGGGAGAGTATGGGTTTGTGAATATTGTAGAGAGTGTCTATAAAGATTTACCATGTAAACCTTGAAATAAAAAAGAGGGATATAAAGTTAAAGCTTAAGGTTTCCATAAAAGCAAGAGTATAAGTTTCTCTAATTCGCATATTTCAACAGTAAGATAATAAATTGCTCTTGGAATTTCACTTTCAGACTTATCAATCATCTCTGAGATTGATTTACTTCTTCCGTCTATTTTTTCAAAAATATCTATAAATTTTTGTTTTTTCTCTTCCATCAAGATTACCTCGATTTCAGTATTAGTTGCTGTGCTAGGGATTTAACTCTTTCTCTTATTCTCTCTGTTAAACTTTTAAGTTTTACACATGGTCTATCTTCAAATTGTGGATATTTGAGATTCTTCGAGCATTCCGCGTACAAATCAAAGGAATAGCAATATCTTCTAAATTTGGGATAGAAACATCTCGGTTTTAAATTCATTTTTTCACCCTTCTTAAATGTTCTTTCATGAAACATTCAAGCTCTTTCTCATTAGGTTCTTTCCCAAACATATTTTTGAATAAAATCCTAAAATGCTCTCTAAGTCTTAATCTGCAAAATTCAGTTTCACACATTAGAAAACACTCTTCTTTTAGGTTTATATCCTTCACATGGAATTTGTTTACGAATTTCTTTTGGTTTGAGAAAACCTTTACACCATGAACAATAACGGGTTTTAGGGTTTAAATTTCCACAGAAACAGCATTTTACCATTGTATCTTTTCACCTTCCGTACCATTCGGGTTTTTCGGTTTGGTCTTGAGGTTTTATGTGTGAATAAACAGTATGGGTTTTATGTTGCTCTTTTTCACGCTGTTTTTGAAAGAGAGCATTAACTTCTAAATCATTAAGATTAGATTTGACATAGACTACGTTTGAGCTTTTAGAAAATTCTAACCGTATTTTTCTTGTTGCGTTGAAAAACTGCATGAATTGGCGTGGTATGATGAGAACGTTTAATTTTACATAATTTACGGTTCTGAATGTTGCTGTTTTATTTTTGTAATAGGCTCTAAGCGTTTCTTGAGTATTTTCCGGAATAAAACTTCCTTTTCCAAAAAAGAATAATAAATGTTGTGTTTTACTCCATAACGTTAAACATGGAGAGTTTTTCGGGTAAATCTGATTCAAAATTGCTGGAATAGTTACTCCATAGCTATCTCCCTTCTTAATGATTTTACGCGGTTTCTCCAATTGAACATTTACATTCTCAAGAAGAGAAGAAGGATTCTCAAGTAGATCAGAAAGAAAAATTTCTAATATATCCTCTTCAGATAATTCAATATTCTCAGCCTTTTTCCACTCCCAAACCTCTTCTCCATAAGTTTTTGAAAAGCATTGGTAATACAGATCACACTTTTCACAAATTATAAACTCTTCATCTTCAACGCTTACCATCTCTCCATAACACCATAAATCAGTTTCCTCATTAGAATCTTCTAAATCGTTATGCTCTTCACTCATGAACAACACCATAAAGAGTTTTTAGAACATGGCAATTTGCACATAGAAGCTGATATTTTCCTTCATTCTTTTTGAAACTAGCTAAAATATTTTTGTAATAGGCTACGTCATTATGTTTGTAAAAATTTCTATCTTCATTTCCATTATCTTGAATATGGTCTATCTGGAGAAGCCTAAAATCTGAACAACCACAAAAGAAGCATTTTCCACCTAAAGCCTTAAGAATTTGTATGCGTAATTTTTGGCGATAGGTTTTATAATTTTCTCTATAACGGTTTCTATGCTTTCGATAATAAATTTTGGATTTTTTAAGACATTCTTCTCTATGTTCTTCATAATATTTTCTATGTTTTGCTTTCAAATCTTCTCTATGCTCTATACGATATTTTCTAGCATATTCTCTAGCATAGGCTTTAGCATAGTCTTTATCTTTAAATGGCATTTAGTTTACCCCACTCCTCAGCAATTTCTAAGGGAGAATCTAGTTTATGCCAATCCATAATTAGAGAACGTTTCTGTTTGAACATGACACGCGGATTCTTTTTTTGCCTTATTGCTTCTCGGATTTTCCGCATACGAATAACATTATAGTAATATTCATCACTAGCAACCATTTCCAATAAGCGAGTGATCTTACCCCAAAAGCCATGTGTTGCTACCTTTATAATATCTTTATCTTTTCCAATTTCCAATGAACCCAAAACTTTCTTAAGCCAAACACGAAAAGTTAAATTAGAACCTAAAAATTCACGTTGTTTCTCCAATGAAAACATAACGTATAATTTAGGTCTTAACAAAAGCAACATTCCTTCACACTCTTTTTTAAAACCACCTAACTCTTGGCTTGTCGGTAAATTCATGGTTGTTTTGAAACTATCCGTAGAACAATCTATCGCGTTATAATCATGTAAGCTCTTATGAAGTAAGGCTCTGCATTGGCTAGTAATCCATGAACCCACATGAGGCAAATATAACCCTCCGGCTTTCCATGTTTTTTGTATCTGTACCAAAACGGTTTTTTTGAAATTAATGTAAAAATCAGCTTCATTTTGGCTTTCCTCATCTAGCAATGTTTGATAACATTTTCCATAAAGACTATTGAGCAATAATTTAGCTTGAATATAAAGAGGATTCGTGTTTTTATACCGATTTTTCTCTTTAAAGAAGTGGTTAACATAATCTCTAAAAGGGTTAACCGAGCCTTCATCGGGAATCCAAACGTAGCCCTCTGTTTTATCTAGTCTTATTTCATGGTTTCTGAGAGCCTCTTTCAATTCATAAGAGGTAATTGGAACATTAGAAACAGGTTCATTGTTAGCGAATATTAAGCTGGATGTACTTTTTATGATTATGGGATATTTGCATGGTTTAACATAACCCCATATTCGATAAAACCCTTCATGTTCATTATCAAAATTTTCAACTTTTCTCCATTCACCTCTAGTTATAGCTGGTAAGGTAGCCATGCTGTAAGAGTAGAAACTGTTATAATCGTACATTTTAACGTTGAATATTAAGGTAGGTGTGGTTTCAACAAAAACTGAGGCTCTTCCTCCATGAATTGTATATTCGGCTAGTTTTCTTATGTGCTCTGGAATTTGAGGGATAGGTGTTTTTAAGAAGTGTTTTCGGAAAATTTTGCTTGATAATTGAGCTATGCTTACACAAAAGGTTGTATCATATTTCTTGAGCATATTAAGAATCCATTGAGCTAATTCATACTCAGCTTTAATCTCATCATAACAATAACGATAAAGCTCTCTCCATTCTTTAGAATTTTTTGGTTTTCTACCTAGAAAAGAGGGTTTCTCACGTTTCTTATATTTGAACCTTAAAATTCTACTTAAATTGTATAGAGAACCTTGAATAAAAGCGATAGAATCCACAACTTTAATGTTTATTCCATTACATAGTTTAATCTGAGCAAACCAAATTTTATGAGTAAAAAATTTGATTTCAGCTAGAAATTCATGGTTTTTATCGTTACATATAAATTTGCTAGTTGTTCCCATGAAAAGTTTTTCTCGGTATTTATCGAAAACTGCGGTTAAATCAAACGGTAAATTATGAGCCATTAAAATATAACTATGTTTCTTGCTTATGCAGTTTTTCAGCAAATACCCAATGAAACGATTCAAAATAATGTTCTTATTAACCCTAAATGTAGAAATTACTTCTCCATCATAAAAAATTAAGAGAAAAGCCTCTCCATTGGCTCTTAAACCTTGAGAGTACGTTTCTGTATCAAACACTAAAAGTTTAACTTTTCTAGGATAAGGTTGCCTAAGAGGATTAATCTGTTTTCTGAGATATTTAGGCAATTTCACGTTTTTATTCATTATAGGTTTCTCCGTTTTGAACCTCTTAGTTTTTTAGAATCAGCATTTTCTAAAACTGTTTGAATGGTTTCTGAGATTTCTTTTTTGATAGTGTTGTTTGGTTTGTTGTAGAAGTGGAAGGCTACGATTTCAACAACTTCTATGTCTTGGCCTTTCAGTTTTGTTGTTAATAATTCATGTGCGTTGTTAGAAATGTAATGATAAATCTCATCGAAACTTTTAGGTTCGCGTGAGTATTTGATTTGCATGGGATATAAAAAGTACAGTTGACTTTCAAACGCTACATAATAAACCGTGCAAGTAGTGAATTTTCTTCTTGGGTTTCTTTTCCGGTTAGAGCAAACTAGAGAGATCGTGTTTACATATCTTGTCGGTAAAAACGTGATGTTTCTAAAATCATATTGCTTATTCAATTTGTTGATATAACTGTTGGAAGTACTCCAACCACGCGGTATGGGAATAGGCTTAACAATTGGAAGCGGTTTTCTCCCTTTAGGTCGTATGTCTTTTAAGCCATATTTCTTGATTCTACGATAAA
This sequence comes from Patescibacteria group bacterium, assembly GCA_020148145.1. Taxonomy (NCBI): domain Bacteria; species Patescibacteria group bacterium. The sequence continues at coordinate 4,666 of JAHCRE010000018.1, forward strand.
CTGTACGTTCTGAAACCTTAAAATATCCGGCAATAAATCGTGTGCTTTTATTCAGTTTAACATACCGTTTTAAAGCTCTCTTAGTTAGTTTTGGTTGTCTAGCCATTTCTGAACCTTCCAGAATTAAACCAATTTTCAATATGATGCAGAAAATCTTCTAAATCCTCAGAAGTTTCTTCAATGTTGTACTGCATTTCTTTTTTGAATTCTGAATTTGTTAACTCTCCATTAAGCCATAGGCTAATCCACATTTGTTTGGGTGTTCTCTCATAGTATCTAGCAATATCGTTTTTATAATCCAGAATTATCTTAGCTATGTTATGAGCTTTCATATACATTAAAATTAGAGCTTTCAGATTTTTAGGAAAATCTTGCGTGTAGCTTGTTAGATTTAACGTAATTTTCTTATTTTTGTTGTAATTTTTATCAGTTTTCTTATTGTTTTTTGTAGAATATTCTGTTTTTTGGTTTATTTTTGTAATTTCTTCTGATTTTAGAATGTTTTTTATGGAATTTTCTGTTTCTGCTTTAAGCATTAGAATCCCCTTTTATGTACACGTGTGCTATATTAAGAGCTTTCATGTACAGAACGAAACATTTAAATAGTTGTTTCTTTATATCCATATTACTCTCCTCTCCTTCTCCCTTCGGGGAGAATTTGAAACGTTATTTTTGTTTATTCAACCTCTTTTTTGGCTTGTTTTTTCCTTAGAATTTTATCACCCTTTTCATAGAGGGTTTCGCAGTTTGGACACCAATAGCCTAAGAATTTCTTTCCATGTACAAATTTGATTAATTTGGTTCTACATTCCGGACATAAATATTCTTTTTCGGGTTCAACTGATTCTCTTGCATAGCCAAGTTTACATTCGATACAAACGTGAGAAATTCCAGCTTCTTTTAGCATAGTACCGAGTTTGGAAGGGTTAAAAGAGACTTCCTCTATTGGAATTAACGGTTTATGACATCGTGAACATCTGAAAGCTCCCTTAATTTTTGGTTTTTTACCCTCTAAGGTTATTTTCTTAGGCTCTTTCTTTCCCTCAGAATCTAAAGGCTCTTCAGGTGTAAGGTCAAATTCTAAAATTTCTGAACCGCTTTCTCCATTCCATAGGCCTTCTTTTTTGGCTTTTACGATGTGTAGGCTAATTGCTTGTTGCGTAAGGTTGAGTTTTTCCGCGATCTCCCTTTCTGAGAAACCCTTACGTTTGAATTTTATTATTTGTTCGGTTAAGGTCATTGTACTGAACCTCTTATTTAGATTGTACAAGAGCAAGATTTAAATATTTCTATGTACTTAGTATAGTATAGTGAAAAGATATGGGAAAACCCAAAATTGAAAGCTGGAAAAAAGAACAAGAAAGTAGAATACGAAATATGATTCTAGAAGAGCTAAGGAAAATGAAGGACAAGAAAGTATCGTTTGGACAACTGCTTAAACAATGTAGAAAGCAGAAAAAAGGACTTTCCAAAGTTACTTTAACGAAACATCTGAAAATGCTTATGAGTATGGGAGAAGTCGAAAAAGTGTTTAATGCTGAAAAGATCAGAGGTTTTTATCGAATTAAAGGAAAAGCTATAAACAAACTTATGGTTGAATCATGGATTCAGAATTTAGGTGTTGTTGCGATTCGTTACATCGTAAGAACAAAACTGAATAAACCTATTGATGTTGATTCAAATATTTCCGATGAAATTGAGAGATACCTTAAACTTGAACCAAAAAAAGATTCGTTGTGGTCTTGGAAAACATTGTTTGATTATGTTGAAGAGAACTATTTTCCAAAAATCTAAATTTAGAAGAGAGAGTTTGAACCATGAAAATTAAATGTCCAAAATGCGGTTCTAGTAACATTGGAATATTAAGGGCAAGACCTCACGGATTAATAATTAGGGATATAAACCGTGCCGGAGAACAAGTTAAAACCAAAAAAGTTTACGGATTCGTTTGTTTCAATAATCAATGTGATTTTAGAGTAGACTTCAAAAAACCAAAAGATAGAAAAAAGGCTTTAGAGTGGCTGAAGAGAGAGTTTGAACCATGAAAATAATTTTAAAAGACTTCGGGTACTTCTTAGGTACAAACGAAGATACATTCAAGATTAAACAAAACGATAAACTCTTAAAGGAAATACCATTTGAAAACGTACATGAAATTGTCATAGGCACAAGAAACGCGGTTTCCGTTGACGCTTTAGCATGGGCTAGTCTTTATAGAATTGGTGTTGTAATTACTCTTCATAATGGGAAACCCTTAGCTGTTCTGCACAGCATAAAAGACATGGCTAACGTGAAAACACGGTTAAACCAATTTAGAGCCTATGAATCCAGAAAAGGCTTGGAGATCGCTAAGAAAGTGTTGATTCAGAAATTAAAGAATGAAAATAACCTCTTGAAACATTACAACCTTAAATCTTATGAACAAAACCGAAAATTGCCAAGCCTAGAAGAGATAAGAAACGTGCATGGAGAGAAAATCACTCAGGCATTAAGATTAAAGTTGCACGTGATAGAAGAGAATTTTTCTAAATACTATTATGCTCAAATGTTTCCGTTGCTTCCTAAATGGCTACGGATTCTTAAGCGAGTGGGTAGAAATGCAGTTGAACCGTACAATAATCTTCTTAACTTGAGTTATGAGGTTCTTGAGTGGAAAATTTTGAAATCATGCTTAAAATCGAAATTAGAGCTTTATTTAGGATTTTTACATAGCGTTCAATATGGAAAACCTTCATTGGTTCTTGATCTCATAGAGCCTTTTAGACCGTACATAATACATTTCCTCATGCACTACTCCAAAACCTTAACCTCTAAAGACTTTCAGAAACACTACATCATAAAAGACCACTATCCACGCTATTTCTTGAAACATAAAACCGCGTGGAATCTAATTGAAACTATCAACAAACAACTGTTTGAGGCCTACCTTCCAATGCAACGAAACCGGAAACATGGAAAACAGATGAGTTTTGAAACCTTCATAGATGAGTACGTTAGCTCAATAGCCGGACACCTCAACGCTAACAAGCCAATAAAAAGAGAATTTCCTTCTTATTCCATGTTTTCTTTCAAAAATTATGAATTATGTCTTTAATAAAATTTGGGTTTTAGGGATACAAATGTGTTCTATCTATTCAGTTCTGTTTCGATATTCTTGATAATATCTGGAAGTCTTCTCTTAATCATTCCTAAAATGTCAACTATATCTTTTTCTGTAGGATCTTTTCTTTCCGTCAGAATTACTAATGCATCCGATCTTGCAAAGGCTTCACCTATGACATATCCGAGAACAATGTCTCTTATAGATGTAATTGGAGTTTGTTTTTCAACCCATCTAGCAATATTAAAATTAAGGTTAAATATCTCTGGTCTGGTCACGTGATCCAGCATTCTTTCAATAATACCTCTCGTTCTACTATCCAACCTATGTCCCTAAAGTCTTTATAAGCTAAGTTCTCTCTAAAATAATTTTCTCCGTCATATTTCATTGAAATTTATCCCATCTTTTTTTCTTTTTTATTTTTTGAGGTCTCACAATATCCCATAATACACATCTCTCCCAACATTCAGAACCCCTATTCTCAGAAACAAACGTAGATAGTAACCTAAATAGTAACTCAGCAAAACAACCTTCTTTTCCAAAACAAACCCCAAACAAACCCCCATTTCAGAATCCATAATTTACAACCCACCCAAATACTAAACAACAAACCCAAAATGTTAGGCAACCCAAACAAAAACATCCAAACAAACAACCACAAAGTTTGCGGTTTCACCTTAACATTAACAGAAAACAACCATGAAGTTTACAGTTTCAACATTACACACCCAACTTTCAACATTCCATAATATACACCCTCAGTTATAACTCTAAATTCCGAGCCATATTTGAGAATACCCTCTCATTCTAAGCCTAAAATAGGCTTATTTACTCAATTTTCATGGGAAAACACTATTACAAGAAAAATGTTAGTGGAGTA